>JBFIFF010000080.1:0-7686 GCA_041602955.1 Gammaproteobacteria bacterium
AACCCGCGCAGGCGCGACTGCAGAAGCTGTCGGAACGCGAGTTCGAGCTGCTGCGCCTGATCGCCATGGGGCGCACCGGGGTCGAGTGCGCCGAGATCATGCAGGTGACCACCAGCACCGTGTCGACCTTCCGTGCGCGCATCCTCGAGAAGCTCGGTCTCAACTCGACCGGCGAGTTGATCCGCTTCGCCATCGAGCAGGGCGTCAGCGGTTAGCCCGCGCGCCTGGGGGTGGACCGGGCGGGCTAGACGATCGGCGGATCGAGCGCCGCATCGACCGGGTCCGGTTCCTGGTGGGACTCGTGGAAGGCCTCCACCTGGGAGGCGACGTGCGAGGGCTTGGAGAAGCGGGCGATGTGGAACAGCGCGTCGCCGGCGTTGACCAGCGGCAGGTTGGTGCGCCCGATCACGATGCCGTCCTGGTGGGCGAGCACCGGCGTCTCGTTCTCGCCGAACGGATCGGCGATCAGCGCCAGCGGCTCGTCTTTCTTGACCAGGGCACCGAGCGCCTTGCGCGTGCGCATGATCCCGCTCTCCGGGGCGCGGGTCCAGCTGCTCGAGCGGGCCACGAACGGTTCGACTCGATGCCGGGGTCGTGAACTGCGCGGCAGCATCCCCAGCTCGCGCATCACCTGGAGGATGCCGCGCACGCCGGCGCGGATCGACAGCTCGTCGAAGCGCAGCCCTTCGCCCGCCTCGTAGAGCAGCATGGTGATCCCGAGTTCGGCGGCCACCTCGCGCAGCGAACCGTCACGCAGGGCGGCGTTGATCATCACCGGGGTCCCGAAGACGCGCGCCAGGGCCTCGGTCGCCGGGTCGTCGAGGTTGGCACGCACCTGAGGCAGGTTGCTGCGGTGGATCGCGCCGGTGTGCAAATCGATGCCGTGCGTGCAGTGACGGACGATCTTCTCGATGAACAGGTGAGCCAGGCGCCCGGCGAGCGAGCCGTTGGGCGACCCCGGGAAGACGCGGTTGAGGTCGCGCCGGTCGGGCAGGTAGCGCGAGTGCTGGATGACGCCGTGGATGTTGACCATGGGCACCGCCACCAGCGTGCCGTTCAGGTGGCGCACCTGCGGCGTGGTCAGGAGGCGGCGGATGATCTCGATGCCGTTGAGCTCGTCACCGTGGATGGCCGCGGAGATGAACAGCCGCGGCCCGTCCCGCCGGCCATGGATCACGTGGACCGGCATGTGCAACTCGGTGTGCGTGATCAGGTTGCCCATCGGCAACTCGAGCGTGCGCCGGGTACCGGCGGGGATCTCGTGGCCGTCGATGTGGAACGGAGGCTGGACCTTGCGCGCCATGACGTCAGCCGCGGCCGCGGGTCCCGGTGCGGTTGGGGCGGGCATTCTTCTCGAGGAACTGGATGATCAGGCCGGCCACGTCCTTGCCGGTCGCCGCCTCGATGCCCTCGAGCCCCGGTGACGAGTTCACCTCCATGACCACCGGGCCGTGGTTCGAGCGCAGGATGTCGACGCCGGCCACGTTGAGCCCCATCACCTTGGCCGCGCGTACCGCGGTGCTGCGCTCCTCGGGGGTGATACGGATCAGCTCGGCACTCCCGCCACGGTGGAGATTGGAACGGAACTCGCCCTCCTTGCCGGTGCGCTTCATCGCCGCGACCACCTTCTCGCCGACCACGAAGCAGCGGATGTCGGAGCCGCCGGCCTCGGCGATGAACTCCTGCACCAGGATGTTGCTCTGCAGGCCGAGGAACGCCTCGATGACGCTCTCGGCCGCCTTCTCGGTCTCGGCCAGCACCACGCCGATGCCCTGCGTCCCCTCGAGCAGCTTGATCACCCGCGGCGCGCCGCCGACCATCTTGATCACGTCCTGGATGTCTCCCGGCGAGTGGGCGAAACCGGTGATCGGCAGGCCGATGCCCTTGCGTGCGAGCAGCTGCAGCGAGCGCAGCTTGTCGCGGGAGCGGGTGATCGCCACCGATTCGTTCAGCGGGTAGACGCCCATCATCTCGAACTGGCGCACCACCGCGCAGCCGTAGAAGGTGACCGACGCGCCGATGCGCGGGATCACCGCGTCGTAGCCCTCGAGGGGGGCGCCGTTGTAGTGGATCGACGGCCGGTGGGAGGTGATGTTCATGTAGCAGCGCAGGGGGTTGATCACGCGCACCTCGTGACCGCGTTGCTTGGCGGCCTCGACCAGGCGCGAGGTCGAGTAGAGGCTCACGCGGCGCGATAGGATGGCGATCTTCATCGAAGGGTACTCCCGGCTGTCTCGTACAGCCGCGAAAGTTGCCTGCGGGTGACGCGGGCTCGGCTGAGATACGAAGCGGCCGGTTCGATCAGGAACCGGCCGGCCAGCGCAGTACGCCCGAGCAGCATGCGAAAGCCCATGGTATCACGGTCGGTCAGGGTGACCTCGACGTCCCACGTCTCGGAACCGATGCGCAGGGGCGTCACGATCGCCGGGCGGAGCTCGCGGTGCCCCCCCGAGTCGGTCACCTGGCGCCGGTCGAGCAGGGGGGCGTCGCAGGCGATCTGCGTGAGGTCGTCGCGCTGCAGCGGGTGCATCAGAAAACGCACCCTTTCGCTGCCGTCCCCCGCGTCGTAGGTCTCGACATGGAAGGCGTGCAGGGCCGAGGTGCGTGCGCCGGTGTCGACCTTGGCCTTGACCGCCGGGATCGCGAGACCGGGCAGGGCGACCCACTCGCGCCAGCCGAGCACCGGGAGGTCCGGCACCTGGCCGGTACGGGGTTCCTGGCACTGCATTGGCGCGATCCCCTGCCGCGTTTATGACCTATCCTCAGGCCAGTTTAACCGACCGCCCGGGGCGGCACAGCCCGCGGGCAAGGAGGGGATCCGATGGAATTGCTCCACTTCGACAACGGCGCTGCGCCGCGTCCGCTCGACCCGCAGGCACCCCTGCCCAGCGCGGGCTTCGTCTGGCTCGACGTGGTGCGTGGCCAGGACACCGACTGGGTGGACACGTTGCAGCGCCTCTGCGGCCTGACCCTCTACGAACAGCACCTGCGTGACCTGGAGAACATCGCCCACCCTTCGCACTACGACGGCACCAGCGACTACGAGGTGCTGCTGTTCCGCAGCCTCGCGCCCGAGCAGGGCGGCGAGGCGTTCCCCACCCGCGCGCTCGGGGTGCTGCTGACCCCGCGGCTGCTGGTCACGGTCCACGAGCCGGGCAGCGTCAGCGTGGACACCGCGCGCGAGCGCCTGCTCAACGGCGTCGGTCGCATCCCGCTGCGCCCGGTCGGCCTGATGCACCAGGTGCTCAACACCGTGGTCGACCGCTTTCTGGCCCGCCGCGACCCGCTGACCGAGCAGCTGGCGACATGGCGCACGGCGCTGCTGGACCCGAAGAACCCGTTCGACGACTGGCTGTCGCTGTTGCAGTTCGGCTCGCAGCTGCGCCAGCTGGCCATGCTCTGCGAGGAGCAGGTCGACGCCCTGAACCAGTGGCAGGACAACACCGCCACCGACATCGACGAGTTCCTCGCCGTGCGCCTGCGCGACCTCCTCGAGCACATCGACCGGGTCCGCGATTTCGCGGTCGGGCGCGGGGCCGACATCGAGTCCCTCGTCCAGCTCCACTTCTCGGCGGTGGCCCACCGCACCAACGAGATCATGCGCGTACTGACGGTGGTCTCGGCGATCTTCCTGCCGTTGTCGCTGGTCGCGGGCATTTTCGGCATGAACTTCGAGAACATGCCCGAACTCAAGTTCGAGTATGCCTACTTCATCGCACTCACGGGCATGGCTACGCTGGGCCTTGGCCTGTTCGGACTGTTCAAGCGCAAGCGCTGGGTGTGACCGTTCCGGCGGCGAACGGCCGCATCGCGCCGCCGCATCGCCCTTGGGAGACGCGGCACAGCGGGGCTAATCCGGATCCCGCGCGGCTGCCGCCGCCAGCGCGCCGCCGTAGACGTGCACGTCGCGCTGCGGGAACGGGATCGTGATGCCGTGCTCCTTGAACAGGCGCCAGATCGCCAGGTTGATCTCCGAGCGGATGTTGGCGACCCCGTTCTCGGGGTCGTTGTACCAGACGCGCAGTTCGAGGTTGATGCCGCTGTCGGCGAACAGCATCAGGCGCGCGGAGGGCTCGGGATCGGCGAGGACGCGCGGGCATTCGCGGGCCGCCTCGAGCAGCAGCTTGAGGCCCAGCTCCGGGTCGTCGCTGTAGCTGATCTGCACCGGGACGCGCAGGCGCACGTTGGGATCGGCGTAGCGCCAGTTGATCACCTCGGTGGTGATCAGGTTCTCGTTCGGGATCAGCGTGTCCTCGCCGTCGCGGTTGCGCACCACGATGTAGCGGGCGCGCATCTCCTGCACCCAGCCGAACTTGGTGCCGATGGTGATCACGTCGCCGGGCTTGATCGAGCGGTCGGCGATGAGGATGAAGCCGCTGATGAAGTTGCTGGCGATGCGCTGCAGGCCGAAGCCGAGACCGACGCCCAGGGCGCCGCCGAACACCGCGAGCGAGCTGAGGTCGAAGCCGGCGCCGTCGAGGCCGATCATCACCGCCAGGCCGAGCAGGAAGAACTTCGCGAACTTGGCCACGCCGACCTTCATCGTGCGGCTCATGTGCGCCGAGCGCGCGAGACGTCGTTCGAGGATGTGGGAGACCCACATCGCCAGGGCGATGGTCAGCGTCACCATCAGCAGCAGCTTGAGCACCGACAGCACCGAGATGCGCGTGCTGCCGATGGTCATCGCCAGGGCGTCGAGGGTGTCGAGCACCGCCGGCAGCCAGCCCAGCAGGTGCAACGCGACCACCACCCAGACCATGCCGCTGATCGCGTGTTCCCACGCCTTGATCGCCGGGCTGTTGACCAGCGCCTTGCGCAGCAGGTACATCGCGACGCGGATCACCGCCAGCGAGGCGAGCACCGGGATGGCGATGTCGAGCAGGTGGACGTTGAAGCCGGTGGCGGCGAGCAGGCCGCGCAGGGCGGCGACCAGAACCAGCATGCCGAGCGGCTGGACGATGCGTTCGACGGTGCGCCGGGTCAGGTGGCGCAGGCCCCGCGCGTGCTCGACGGCCGCGGCGGATTGGTAGCGCTCGAAGTACCAGCGCTTGATCAGCAGGCCGACGGCGAACGCGAGCAGCAGCGCGCACACCTGCGCGACCAGCGAGAGGGGCCCGAGACCGGCGAACCATGCGGTGATCTGGTCCATCTGCTGCTCGAACGGTGACATCCGGTCGCTCCTCGTGGCACGTTGCGGGACCGTATTGCCGGTCCCGGAGAACTTGTGTGATCATGCGGGGAAGGTGCGCGGCGGGCAAGGGACACCCGCAAAGACGCACCCAGTCCGTGGCACCACGGGCCTTGCGGGGAAGGGAACAAGAGTCATGATCAGCGTGCTGCTCGTCGACGACCACGAACTCGTCCGCACCGGCATCCGGCTGCTGCTCGAAGCCGAGACCGACGTGGAAGTGATCGCCGAGGCCGCCTCGGGCGAGGAGGCGATCGACCACCTGCGCCAGAACGAACTGCCCGACGTCGTGGTCATGGACATCAACATGCCCGGCATCGGCGGCATCGAGGCGATCCATCGGCTGATGCACGCCCACCCGCAGATCAACCTCATCGTGCTCAGCGTGCAGGGCAAGGACCCGTACCCGGCGCGCCTGCTGCAGATGGGCGCCAAGGGTTACCTGACCAAGGGCTGCCCGGCCGTCGAGCTGCTCCAGGCGGTGCGTACGGTGGCGACCGGCCAGCGCTACCTGAGCGCAGAGGTCGCGCAGAAGCTGGCGCTCAACCTGCTCCCGGGCGGCGGCACCTCGCCGATCGACGCCCTGTCGCAACGCGAGATGCAGGTGCTGCTGATGGTCATCGACGGTCACGGCATCCAGGAGATCGCCGACAGGCTCTGCGTCAGCCCGAAGACCGTGGGCACCTACCGCCATCGCCTCTACGAGAAGCTCGGGGTCAACAACGACGTCGAGCTGACCCACCTCGCGCTGCGTCACGGCGTCTGCGACCCCGACCTGGTCGCGCAGTGACCGGGGCGCCCGGCCGCGCAGACGCGCCCACCTTCGATCCCGACTGCCGCCGCTGCCCGCGGCTGGCCACCTTCCTCGACGGCGTCGGCCGCGACCACCCGGACTACCACGCCCGCCCGGTACCGCCGTTCGGCGATCCGCGGGCCCGCCTGCTGGTCGTCGGCCTCGCGCCGGGCCTGCACGGCGCCAATGCCACCGGAAGGCCGTTCACCGGCGACCACGCCGGAATCCTCCTGTACGCGACCCTGCACCATTTCGGCTACGCCTCGCGGCCCGTGTCGACGGCCGCCGACGACGGTCTGGAGCTGCGCGGCTGCCGCATCACCAACGCGGTCAAGTGCCTGCCCCCGCAGAACAAGCCCACCGGCCCGGAGATCCGTGCCTGCAACCCCTTCCTGGCGGCCGAGCTGACCGGGTTGCCGGAGGGGGCGGTGGTGCTCGCGCTGGGCAGGATCGCCCACGACGCCGTGCTCGATGCCGCCGGGGTACGGCGCGGGCGTTTCGCCTTCGCCCACGCCGCGGAGCACGATCTCGGTGCCTTCCGCCTGGTCGACAGCTACCACTGCAGCCGCTACAACACCAACACGCGACGCCTGACCCCGGCGATGTTCGATGCCGTCTTCGCCCGCGTCGGCGCGCTCCTGGCCTGATCCGCCTGCCGCTGCGCGCCGTATAATCGCGGGCATGAGCGCCGTGGACACCCCCTTCGATTTCGACGGCTTCCTGGCCACGCTGACCACCCGCCCGGGGATCTACCGCATGTTCTCGGCGGACGACAACGTGCTCTACGTCGGCAAGGCGAAGAACCTCCGGCGCCGGGTCGGCAGCTACTTCCGGCGCGGGGCCGCGCACGACGCCAAGACCCGCCGCCTGCTGGACCAGGTCGCCCGGGTCGAGGTCACGGTGACGCATACCGAGAACGAGGCGCTGCTGCTCGAGAACCAGCTGATCAAGGCGCTGCGCCCGCGTTACAACGTGCTGCTGCGCGACGACAAGAGCTACCCCTACATCCACCTGACCGACGGCGAGCCGTTCCCGCGGCTCGCCTTCCACCGCGGCGCACGCGACGGGCGTGGCCGCTACTTCGGGCCGTTCCCTGGCGCCGCGGCGGTGCGCGACACCCTCAACCTGCTGCAGCGGCTGTTCCGCGTGCGCCAATGCGAGGACAGCTTCTTCCGCAACCGCACGCGGCCGTGCCTGCAGTACCAGATCGAGCGCTGCTCGGGACCCTGCGTCGGCCTCGTCTCCGAGGAAGACTACGCGCGCGACGTCGAGCACACCCGGCTGTTCCTCTCCGGCGGCGGCCAGCGCGTCGTCGACGAACTCGCACGGCGCATGGACGCCGCCGCCACGGTGCTGGATTACGAGGAGGCGGCCCGGCTGCGCGACCGCATCGCGGCGCTGCGCCGCGTGCAGGCGCGCCAGTACATGACCGGCTCGAGCCGCGACATCGACGTCATCGCCAGCGCCAGCGCCGGCGGCCAGACCTGCATCCAGGTCTTCTTCGTGCGCGGCGGGCACAACCTCGGCAACCGCGCCTTCTTCCCGAGCGTGCCCCACGACGCCGGACCCGGCGAGGCGCTGGCCGCGTTCCTGCCGCAGTTCTACCTCGGCCGCGGCGTGCCGCGCGAGATCCTAGTCGACCGCATGCCGGAGGAGGGCGCCTGGCTTGCCGCGGCCCTGGCCGAGCAGGCCGGACACAAGGTCG
>JBFIFF010000081.1:0-7584 GCA_041602955.1 Gammaproteobacteria bacterium
GCGCTGTGGCGTCCCGGGCAGAGCGAGCACGGTGACGGCGCCACGCTGCACGTGACGGAAGGGGCCGTCGGGGAGTGCCCCGGCCAGTTCGGTGGCCACGGCGGCGGCCTGCGCGCCCCAGGCGCCGAGACGCACCAGGTCTGCATCCGCGGGTGCGATGGTGGCCTTGGTGCGCAGCAGAAACATACGCAGCCGACGCGTCACCGTCTCCTCGAGGACGCTCGGGAACTGCAGGCGGAAGCGGTCCTGCTCGCGCCAGGCGAGGAAGGTGGCGACGGCGCGCCCCTTGGGGGTCAGGTGCGCGGCGGGCCGGACCATGCCCTGCGCCAGCTCGCGGACGTCGCAGGTGAGCTGACCCTGGAGGAAGGCCTCGGCCTCGGCGCCGGCGACCTCGAGCAGGGTCAGGTCGCCCAGGTCACAGAAGCCCGGGTCGGGCAGCACTCCGGGCAGGGCCTGCGCGGGCTGCGCGGGCGCCAGGTCGAGATCGGCCAGGCAGGCGTGCCAGTCGCTGAGGGTCATCGTGGAGGCTCCGGTGGACAGCGGTCGGCTCCGATTCTAGCGTCGCCCGCCGCGTACCGGGACGGGACGGCGGTCCGTCCGGCGCGCGGCGTGTTTCCAATCGTACCTTATCGACCTATAATGCGCGCTTATCGGCTGGCCCGGCGGGGATTCACCGCGCGGGCCGTCCCAGGGGACCAACCGAACCCGGCCTGCGCCACCCCAGGCCATACCGACCCGCCAGGGTCAACGTCGCCAAGCGTGTCACGCGACGCGCACACGGTTGGGCCGCTGCCCGCACCAGGACGGTGGCCCGAGGCTGGACACGTGTTCTAGATGTTGAGGGGACCTATGCAAAGCAAATCGCAACGTCCGGTGTTTCTCGACCTGCAGGTCCTGACGCCCAGGCTGCCACTGGTCGCGATCCTATCGATTCTGAACCGCGTGACGGGCGTGCTGATGTTCGTCTCGGCACCCCTGCTGATCTGGCTGCTTGGCGTCTCGCTGGACGGGCCCGCCGGGTTCGCCCGCGCGGCCGGGCTGCTCGACGGGTTCCTCGCCAAGCTGTGGCTGTTCGTGCTCATCTGGGCCGTCGCACACCACATGTTCTCGGGCATCCGCTTCCTGTTGATCGACATCGACGTCGGCGTGGAGAAGGAGCAGGCGCAGAAGACCGCGCTGTGGGTGCTCGGCGCCGGTGGCGCCGTCGCCGCCATCACCCTGATCGGAGTCATGCTATGAGTCGCCAGGCCGCGGGCATGTGGGCGTGGATCCTGCAGCGAATCACCGGCGCCTACATCGCGCTGTTCGTCGTCTACCTCACCGGCCTGTTCGTGTTCGCCGCGCCGGCCGACCACGCGTCCTGGAGCGCGACGGTCGCCTCCCCGGGGGTCACGATCACGGCGATGCTGTTCTTCCTCGCCGTGCTGCTGCACGCCTGGGTCGGGGTGCGCGACATCCTGATCGACTACCTGCGCCACGCCGGGTTGCGTCTCGCCGCGCTGACCGCGGTGGCGGTGTTCCTCATCGGCAGCGGCATCTGGGCCGCCAAGATCCTGCTACTGGCGGTGCACTCATGACTATCAACCGACGCAAATTCGACGCCCTGGTGATCGGGGCCGGCGGCGGTGGCCTGCGTGCCGCGCTGCACCTCGCGCGCGAGGGGGTCCACACCGCGGTGGTCTCCAAGGTCTTCCCGACCCGCTCGCACACGGTGGCGGCCCAGGGCGGCATCAACGCCGCGCTGGCGAACATGGTGCCGGACAACTGGCACTGGCACATGTTCGATACCGTCAAGGGCAGCGACTACCTCGGCGACCAGGACGCCATCGAGTACATGTGCAAGGTGGCGCCGAAGATCGTCTACGAGCTCGAACACTTCGGCGTGCCCTTCTCGCGCACCGAGAAGGGGCGCATCTACCAGCGTCCCTTCGGCGGCCAGAGCCAGAACTTCGGCGGCGACCAGGCGGCGCGCACCTGCGCGGCGGCCGACCGCACCGGCCACGCCATGCTGCACTCGCTCTATCAGCAGAACATCGCCGCCAACACCCACTTCTTCGACGAGTACTTCGCCATCGACCTGCTGCGCGACGACGACGGCCACGTGACCGGCGCGCTGGTGATCGAGATCGAGACCGGCGAGCCCCTGGTCATCGAGGCCAAGGCGACGCTGCTCGCGACCGGCGGCTGCGGGCAGATGTACAAGACCAACACCAACGCCCACGTCAACACGGGCGACGGCATGGCGATGGCGCTGCGTGCCGGCATCCCGCTGCAGGACATGGAGTTCTTCCAGTTCCACCCGACCGGCATCGCCGGGCGCGGCCTGCTGCTGACCGAGGGCTGCCGCGGAGAGGGCGGCTACCTGGTCAACAAGGACGGCGAGCGCTTCATGGAACGCTACGCGCCCAACGCCAAGGACCTCGCCAGTCGCGACGTGGTCAGCCGGGCGATCTACACCGAGGTCAAGGAGGGGCGCGGCTGTGGGCCCGACGGCGACCACGTGCACCTGAAGCTGTCGCACCTCGGCGCCGACGTCATCATGAAGCGGCTGCCGGGCATCCGCGACATCTGCATGACCTTCCTGCACAAGGATCCGATCACCGACCTGATCCCGATCTACCCGACCGCCCACTACGTCATGGGCGGCATCCCCACCAACCGCGCCGGCGAGGTGGTCACGGTGGGCAAGAAAAAGGGTTCCGAGGAGGTGGTCAGGGGCCTCTACGCCGCCGGCGAGTGCGCTTGCGTCTCGGTTCACGGCGCCAACCGCCTGGGCGGCAACTCGCTGCTCGACATCGTCGTCTTCGGCCGCGCGGCCGCCGAGAACATGATCGAGTTCGTGCGCGCCAACCCGGCGCACCGCGAGCTGCCGGAGAAGTGCCTGGAGGGGATCGAGGCTCGCCTGGCGCGCTGGGAACAGACCGGCGAGGGCCCGTCGATCCTCGACCTGCGCAACGAGCTCAAGCAGGCGATGGAGACCTACTGCGGGGTCTACCGCGACGAGGAGACCCTGGCCACCGGCATCGAGAAGGTCGCCGAGATCGTCGAGCGCATCAAGGACGTCCGCCTCAAGGACCAGAGCCGGGTCTACAACACCTCGCGCATCGAGGCGCTCGAACTCGAGAACCTGGCCGACATCGCCATGGCCACGGTCATCTCGGCCCATGCCCGCCAGGAGAGCCGCGGCGCCCACTCGCGCGTGGATTACCCGGAGCGCGACGACGAGAACTGGATGCAGCACACCCTCTACCTCCGCGAGGGGCGCAAGCTGGCCTACAAGCCGGTGCGTACCCAGCCGCTCACGGTGGAGAGCTTCCCGCCGAAGAAGCGCACCTACTGAGCGGGCCCCCGGTCCGGCCGCCAACTCAAGCGAGAGAGCACCAGCCATGCGTTTTCGTATCTACCGCTACAACCCCGAGACCGATCGCGAGCCCTACATGCAGGAGTACGACCTGCCCGAGATCGGCGCCGACATGGTGGTCCGCGAGGCCCTGATCAAGATCAAGGGCGTCGACGAGACGCTGAGCTTCCGCCACTCCTGCGGTGAGGGGGTGTGCGGTTCCGATGCGATGAACATCAATGGCCGCTCGGCGCTCGCCTGCCTGACCAAGCTGTCCGACCTGACCGAGCCGGTCGAGATCCGCCCGGTCGCCGGGCTGCCGGTGATCCGCGACCTGGTGGTCGACATGACCGGTTTCTACCGCCAGTACCGCGCGGTCAAACCGTACCTGATCAATCGCGATCCCGAGCCGGAGATCGAGCACCTGCAGTCGATCGAGGAGCGCGAGAAGCTCGACGGTCTCTACGAGTGCATCATGTGCGGATGCTGCTCGACCATGTGCCCGTCGTTCTGGTGGAACCCCGACAAGTACCTCGGCCCGCAGGCACTGTTGCAGGCGTGGCGCTTCCTCGCCGACAGCCGCGACCAGGCGACCGACGAGCGGCTCGACGACCTCGAGGGGCCCTACAAGCTCTACCGCTGTCACACCATCATGAACTGCGTCGAGGTCTGCCCGAAGGGGCTCAACCCGACCAAGGCGATCGGCCACATCAAGCAGCTGATGCTCAAGAAGGCGATCTGACGACCCGGCCATGGATGCCGACCGCGCCCGCCTGACCTGGGCCTGCCGGCGCGGGATGCTCGAGCTCGACCTGTTGCTCGAGGGGTTCATGGAGCGCGGCTACGACGCCCTCGAGGACAACGAGCGTGCTCTGTTCGAGCGCCTGCTGCAGACCGGAGACCAGCAGTTGCTCGGCTGGCTTCTGGGCCACGAGGTACCGGATGAAAAGGAGTTCATCCCCATCATCGAGGCGATCCGCGACAGCGCCTGACCTGGTGCTCCACCCGTCGCCCTGGCTGCGTCGCGTGGTGCTCGCGGCCCACCTGGCCGCGCTCGCCGTCCCGCTCCTGCTGCCCTGGCCGCTGTCCATGCGCCTGCTGCTGGCGCTGGTGCTGCTGGCGAGTGCGTGGCGTGCGCTGCGTCCCACGCCATGGACGCGGCTGGTGGCGACGGGCGACGACGGCTGGCAGCTCCACGACCGCGCGGGAACGGTGCACGAGGCGTGCTGGCATGGCGGCGGCGTGCGCCACCCGTGGCTGGTCACGCTGCCGTTGCGGCTCGCCGACGGACGGCGTTGCCTGGTGACGGTCTGCGCGGACGCGGTGCCGGCCGGTGGCCACGCCGCGTTGCGGCGCTGGTTGCTCAGCGCGGACGGTCGTTGAACGGTCGTGGCGGGGCGTTGTCGGGCGCCAGCACGGTGTCGCGCGGCGTCCCGCGGTCATCGCTTGCCGGGTGATCCAGGGTGTAGTGGAGGCCGCGGCTCTCGCGGCGCGCCATCGCCGAGCGGATGATCAGCTCGGCGACCACCGCCAGGTGACGCAGCTCGAGCAGGTCGTTGGTGACGCGGAAGTTGCCGTAGTACTCGGCGATCTCGCGCAGCAGCAGGGCGACGCGGTCATGGGCGCGGCGCAGCCGCTTGTCGGTGCGCACGATGCCGACGTAATCCCACATGAAGCGGCGCAGCTCGTCCCAGTTGTGCGCCACCACCACCTCCTCGTCGGAGTCGGTGACCCGGCTCTCGTCCCAGGCCCTCGCGGCGGGTGGCGGCGTGAGCCCGGGCAACAGCGCGCGGATGTCGGCCGCCGCCGCGCGCCCGAAGACAAGGCACTCGAGCAGCGAGTTGCTGGCCATGCGGTTGGCGCCGTGCAGCCCGGTGCAGGCGGTCTCGCCGACGGCGTAGAGGCCGGCGAGGTCGGTGCGTCCGCGCAGGTCGGTGAGCACGCCGCCGCAGGTGTAGTGGGCGGCCGGGACCACCGGGATCGGCTCGCGGGTGATGTCGATACCGTACTCGAGGCAGCGGTCGTGTACGGTGGGGAAGTGGCTGCGGATGAAGTCGGCCGGCTGGTGGCTGATGTCGAGGTGCACGCAGTCGATGCCCAGGCGCTTGATCTCGTGGTCGATGGCGCGGGCGACGATGTCGCGCGGGGCGAGTTCGGCGCGCGGGTCGAAGCGCGGCATGAAACGGTCGCCGTCCGGCAGCCGCAGCTGGGCGCCCTCGCCGCGCAGCGCCTCGGTGATCAGGAACGACTTGGCCTCGGGATGGTAGAGGCAGGTCGGGTGGAACTGGTTGAACTCGAGGTTGGCCACCCGGCAGCCCGCGCGCCAGGCCATGGCGATGCCGTCACCGGTCGCACCGTCGGGATTGCTGGTGTAGAGGTAGACCTTGCTCGCGCCGCCGCTGGCCAGCACCACGCTGCGCGCGCTGAACGCCGCCACCTGCTCGGCCTCGCGGTCGAGGACGTAGGCCCCGACGCAGCGCCGCGTCCCCGCTTCGCCCACGCACATCAGGTCGATGGCGATGTGCTGTTCGAACAGGCGGATGCGCGGGTGGGCGCGGGCGTGCGCCAGCAGCGTCTCCTCGATGCTCAGACCGGTGTAGTCGGCGGCGTGGATCACCCGCCGGTGGCTGTGTCCGCCCTCCCGGGTCAGGTGGTAGACGTCGCGGCCGTCCGCCCCGGTCTCGCGTGTGAACGGCACGCCGAGATCGATCAGCCAGGCGATGGCCTCGGCCGAGTGGGCCACGGTGAAGCGTACCGCGTCGGGGTCGCACAGGCCCGCACCGGCGGCGAGGGTGTCCTCGACATGGGCGCTGATCGAGTCGTCGCGGTCGATGACCGCCGCCACACCACCCTGGGCGTAGCGGGTCGAGCACTCGTCCAGGGCCCCCTTGGCCAGCACCGCGACGTCGGCCACGTCGGCCAGCTGCAGCGCCGTGGTCAGGCCGGCGGCGCCGCTGCCGATCACCAGCACGTCGTGTCGCTGCTCTGGGCGCATGACCTCGGAATAGGATCGTGGTTAAGATAGGGACAGGATCCGGCGCCCGCGTGGCGCCGGGACTCCATCCAAGGAAGCGAAAAGTCTAGCACGCCGACCCCGGCGGACCGCGAACTTAACCATGCAGCCGTTGTCTATTCACCAGCCCATGGCCAGCCCGGCCCTGCACGAGGCGCTCGGCGGCCGTGAGTGAGCGGAGCATCGACCTGGAGTTGGTCCGTCGCGTGCAGAAGGGCGACAAGACCGCGTTCGACGTTCTCGTTCGCAAGTATCAGCACAAGGTGGTCAAGTTGGTAGCGCGCTACGTGTACGACCAGAGCGAGGCGCTGGACGTCACCCAGGAGACCTTTCTCAAGGCCTACCGGGCGATACGCAAGTTCCGCGGCGACAGCGCCTTCTACACCTGGCTCTACCGCATCGCCATCAACACGGCCAAGAACTACCTGGTCGCGCAGAGTCGCCGCCCGCTCGAGACCGACATCGACCTGCAACCCGAGCAGGTCGAGGGTCCGGGGCCGATGTCCCTGCGCGAGAACGCCACCCCGGAGAACCTGCTGCTGCGCGACGAGATCGAGGCGACGGTCTACGGTGCCATCGAGGCGCTGCCCGAGGACCTGCGCACCGCGATCACGCTGCGCGAGCTCGAGGGACTCAGCTACGAGGAGATCGCACTGGCCATGGGCTGCCCGGTGGGCACCGTGCGCTCGCGCATCTTCCGCGCCCGCGAGGCGATCAACAACAAGCTCGAGCCCTTGCTTTCGTGAATGCCGATGGGACAGAGGACGGCACCATGACCGATCGAAACGAACGCCTCTCGGCGCTGGTCGACAGCGAGCTGCCGCCGGGAGAAATCGAGGCCGCGCTCGCCGAGCTGGCCGCCGAGCCAGCGCTGCGCGACACCTGGTCGCGCTACCAGCTGATCGGCACCGCGATCAGGCGCGGGGTGCCCGATGTGCTCGACCCGCGGCTGGCCGCGCGCATCGCGGCTGCGGTCGACGCGGCGGAGCCGGAAACGGGGTCCGACGACATCGAGGCGCCCTCCCCGGATGGGCGCCAGCCCGCCGGAAGCGCTCGCTGGCGGCGCACGCTCGGCGGGTTGGCCATGGCCGCCTCGGTCGCCGCGGTCGCCCTCTACGGCGTGCGTTTCGTCACCGCCCCCGTGCCCGAGTCACCGGGCGCCCCGGCGCTGGCCAAGCTCGCGCCGTCCGCCCCCACGGCCATGACCGTGGCCGCGACGGCGACCTCGGAC
>JBFIFF010000082.1:0-7351 GCA_041602955.1 Gammaproteobacteria bacterium
CGCCCTGGATTCCCTCGGGGTCGGGCTTCAATCCAACGTTTACCGCCGTCCGCGATCGGGCTGAGGTCCGACCCCGGGATGCGTCGTCACGCGGCGGGCCGCTGCAGCGCCCCCTCGACCTCGTCGCGCTTGCCCTTGCCCAGCAGCGCCTCGATCAGCGCCAGCGCGAAGTCCATCGCCGTGCCCGGGCCTCGCGAGGTGATCAGGCTGCCGTCGCACACCACCGCCTCGGCGACCGCGGCGCCGTGGCCGGCCGCCTCGAGCACCCCGGGGTAGGCGGTGGCGCGGCGTCCTTCGAGCAGCCCGGCGGCGACCAGCACCTTGGGTGCGGCGCAGATCGCCGCTGTCCAGCGGCCGGCGCCGGCGTGGCGCGTGAGCAGGTCGCGCAGGCGCGCGTCGGCGGCGAGGTGGTCGGCCCCGGGCAGGCCGCCCGGGAGCACGATCATGTCCCAATCGCGCCCCGCGACGGCGTCGAGCGTGGTGTCGGGCAGCACCCGTGTGCCGCGACTGGCGCGCACCGGGCCCGCTGCGAGCCCGGCGACGGTCACGTCGATTCCGGCGCGCCGCAGCAGGTCGATCACGGAGACCGCCTCGAGCTCCTCGAAGCCCTCGGCGAGCGGCACCAGGACGGTCGGCGCGGCCACCGGCCTACTGCGTGGGGGTGACCGCGGCGACGAAGATGATCTGGTCGAAGGTGCGACCGAGCGACGAGCTGCTGAAGTTGTTCATCACCGAGCCGCCCTGCCAGGTGACGGTGTCGCCGACCTGGACCGGCGCCTGCGAGGCCGCCATCCACTTGATCCCCTGCGCGGTCTCGACCTCGATGTAGGCGTAACCGGCCGCCTGGGTCATCGACAGCACCTTGCCGACGTTGTCGCCCGCGGCGGCGACCGCGGCGCCGGCCGGCTGCAGGGCGGAGACGAACAGCAGTTCGTCGAAGGTGCGGCCGAGGCTCTTGCTGGTGAAATTGCGCATCACCGCCGACTCGCCCCAGCGCACCTCTTCGCCCGCCGCGATCTGCACCGGACTGCTGGCCAGCCAGCGCACCCGGCCGTCGCTCTCGACCTCGATGTAGGTGTAGCCGCCGGCCTGCTGCACCGACAGGACCTTGCCGCTGTTGGCGCCGACGATGGCGCTCGCCACGCCCGGAGCCGGCGGGTGGCCGGTCATCGGCGGGTGGTTGGGCGGCATGGCCGCGGCGGGTGGCGGCGCGGCAGGCGTTTGAGCCGGGGCGGCGGCCTGCTGGGTCGGTGCGGGGGTGTCCTGCTGCGAGCAGCCGGCGAGGCCAGCGGCGAGCAGCGCCGCGAGCGCGGCGATTCGGATTCGGTTCACGGGACGGCTCCGGGGGTCGGGTGGCGTTCGTGCATGATACCAGCCGCGGGGCATCCGGCGCTCAGAAGCGCTTGATCACCCACTGCGGCACCAGCAGCTCGTCGCCGAGGCGCTGGTGGCGCGATTCGAGCTCGCCGTCGCCGTCGCGGTCGACCAGGTAGTAGGCCGGGCCGACGTCCGGCTCCACGCGGATCATGTAGAGCTTGCCGTCGATGCGGTACTCGTGGATCGTCGCGTCCTCGCGCTTGATGATGGTGACGTCGGCTTCGAGCACCTCGCCGCTCTGCACCGGCGGCGGGGGTGGCGGCGCATCCAGCGCCTGGCCCCCCTGCTGGGCGTGCAGGGGGAGGGCCAGCAGCAGTCCGGCCAGCAGCAGTCCGTGTCGCATCGTGTCGTCCTTTCGCAGGGTTGGATCCGGGCGACGCTCAGAGTTCGAGCAGGATCGCCCGCTCCTCGGCCGAGGGCTCGAAACCCCGGTTGGCGTAGTGGGAGAAAATAGCATCGACGACCTCGTCAGGGTTGTCCAGCACCTGGACCAGGTCGAGGTCGGCAGCGTCGATGGTGCCCTCGGTGACCAGCGTCTCGCGGAACCAGTCGAGCAACCCGCGCCAGAACGGCGCGTGGACGAGGATGATCGGGATGCGCCGGCTCTTGCCGGTCTGCACCAGGGTCAGGATCTCGGCCAGCTCGTCGAGGGTGCCGAAGCCGCCCGGCAGCACGACGTAGGCCGAGGCGTGCTTGACGAACATGACCTTGCGCGAGAAGAAGTGGCGGAAGGTCAGCGAGACGTCCTGGTAGGGGTTCCCGGCCTGCTCGTGCGGCAGCACGATGTTGAGGCCGATGCTCGGCGACTTGCCGGCGAAGGCGCCCTTGTTGGCCGCCTCCATGATCCCCGGGCCGCCGCCGGACACCACCGAGAAGCCGGCGTCGGAGAGCGCCCGCGCGATCGCCTCGGCGAGCGCGTACCACGGGTGGTCGGGTGCGGTGCGCGCCGAGCCGAAGATGCTCACCGACGGACGGATCTGCGCCAGACGCTCGAAGCCCTCGACGAACTCGGCCATGATCTGGAAGATCTTCCACGACTCCCGGGTCAGCTGGCTGTCGTTGATGCCGGGCAGGCCCGGGCGATCCAGACGCACATCGCGTTCCATCCCTCACCTCGTGTCTGGCGCCCGGCTCGCGGGCCTCGCTCCAGTATACTTGCCGGGCCCCCGCCACCGCGCCCGAACGATGTCCGAACGCCGCTCCCCGCTGGTCCTCGTCGACGGTTCGTCCTATCTCTACCGGGCCTTCCACGCCCTGCCGCCGCTCACCACCTCGCGCGGCGAGCCGACCGGTGCGGTGCGAGGCGTGCTCAACATGCTGCGCCGGCTGCTCGAGGACTACGCGCCGGAGCGGGTCGCGGTGGTGTTCGACGCGCGCGGCAAGACCTTCCGCGACGCCCTCTATGACCAGTACAAGGCCAACCGGCCGCCGATGCCGGACGAGCTGGCCGCCCAGGTCGAGCCGCTGCACGCGCTGGTGCGCGCGCTCGGCCTGCCGCTGTTGCAGGTGCCCGGAGTGGAGGCCGACGACGTCATCGGCACGCTGGCCCGGCAGGCGACCGAGGCCGGTCTCGACACGCTGATCTCGACCGGCGACAAGGACCTCGCCCAGCTGGTCGACGCCCACGTCACGCTGGTCAACACCATGACCGACACCGTCCTCGACCCGGCCGGGGTCGAGGCGAAGTTCGGCGTGCCGCCGGAGCGCATCGTCGACTTCCTCGCGCTGGTCGGCGACAGCTCCGACAACATCCCCGGCGTGCCCAAGTGCGGGCCCAAGACCGCGGTCAAGTGGCTGACCGCCTACGGCAGCCTCGACGACCTGGTCGCCCATGCCGACGAGGTGGGCGGCAAGATCGGCGAGTCGCTGCGCGCGTCGCTCGACCAGCTCGACCTGAGCCGCGCGCTGGCCACCATCCGCTGCGACGTGCCACTCGATGAGGGTCTCGACGACCTGCAGCGCACGGCGCCGGACACCGACGCGCTGCGTGCGCTCTACACGCGGCTGGAATTCAAGAGCGAGCTCGGTGCGCTGCTCGACGGCGGCGAGACCGCCCCCGAGACCGGGGCCGAGGCGCCGGACGGCGCGCTAGCGTTCGATACCGTGCTCGACGAGGCGACCTTCGACGCGTGGCTTGAGGTGCTCGGTCAGGCGCAACTCTTCGCCTTCGACACCGAGACCACGTCGCTCGATTACATGCAGGCCGAGGTGGTCGGCGTGTCGTTCGCCGTGGAGCCCGGCCACGCCGCGTACCTGCCGCTGGCCCACGACTACCCCGGCGCCCCCGACCAGCTCGATCGCGACGCGGTGCTGGCGCGCCTGAAGCCGCTGCTCGAGGACCCGGCGCGGGCCAAGGTCGGGCACCACCTGAAGTACGACCGCAACGTGCTGCTCAACCACGGCATCCGGCTCGACGGCATCCGCCACGACACCATGCTCGAGTCCTACGTGCTCGACTCCACCGCGTCGCGGCACGACATGGACTCTCTGGCGCTGAAGTACCTCGCCCACCGCACCGTCCACTACGAGGAGGTGGCCGGGAAGGGGGCGAAGCAGATCCCCTTCTCGCAGGTGGCGCTCGACGACGCCGCCCCGTACGCGGCCGAGGACGCCGACGTCACGCTGCGCCTGCACCGCCACCTGTGGCCGCGGCTCGAAGCTGAACCGCCGCTGCGCGACCTCTACGCCGAGGTCGAGATGCCGCTGGTCGCGGTGCTCTCGGAGATCGAGCGCACCGGCGTGCTGATCGACACCGACCAGCTGTTCGTGCAGGGCCACGAACTCGGCGAGCGGCTGGCCGAGATCGAGCGACGAGCGCACGACGCCGCCGGCGGCACCTTCAACCTCGCCTCGCCCAAGCAGATCCAGGAGATCCTGTTCGAGCGCCAGGGACTGCCGGTGCTGGAGAAGACGCCCAAGGGGCAGCCGTCGACCGCCGAGTCGGTACTCCAGGAGCTGGCGCTGCACTACCCGCTCCCGGCGCTGATCCTCGAGCACCGCGCCCTGGCCAAGCTCAAGTCAACCTACGTCGACCGCCTGCCCGAGCGCATCGACCCGCGCACCGGCCGCGTGCACACCTCCTACCACCAGGCGGTGGCGAGCACCGGTCGGCTGTCGTCGTCGGACCCCAACCTGCAGAACATCCCGGTGCGCACCGACGAGGGGCGGCGCATCCGCCGCGCCTTTGTCGCCCCCGCCGGCCACGTGCTGCTGGCCGCCGACTACTCGCAGATCGAGCTGCGCATCATGGCCCACCTCTCCGGCGACCCCGGGCTGCTCGCCGCGTTCGCGTCGGGCGAGGACATCCACCGCGCCACCGCGGCCGAGGTGTTCGGCACCCCGCTGGCGCAGGTCACGCCCGATCAGCGGCGCGCGGCCAAGGCGGTCAACTTCGGCCTGATGTACGGGATGTCGCCGTTCGGCCTGGCGCGCCAGCTCAACGTCGAGCAGGCAGCAGCACGCGACACCATGGCACGCTACTTCGAGCGCTACCCCGCGGGGCAGGCGTTCATGGAGGCGACCCGCGAGCAGGCCCGCGAGAAGGGCTACGTCGAGACGCTGTTCGGCCGCCGCCTGCACCTGCCCGAGATCAATGCCCGCAACGGCCAGCGCCGCCAGGCCGCCGAGCGTGCCGCGATCAACGCGCCGATGCAGGGCACCGCGGCGGACATCATCAAGCGCGCCATGCTGCGCGCCGCCGCCTGGCTGGCCGGGTGCGACGCCCCGGCGCGGATGATCATGCAGGTGCACGACGAGCTGGTGTTCGAGGTCGCTGAAGAGGCCGTCGACGCGGTGCGCGAGGGGGTGGTCGCGGCGATGGCCGGGGCGGCCGAACTCGACGTGCCGCTGGTGGTCGACGTCGGCGTCGGCGCCAACTGGGACGAGGCGCACTGACCCCCGCGCGGCGGGAACTTTTCCACCGCCGGCAGGGTCTCTATACGCGAACGCTCGCAACGGCGTTCACCCGCTATCTCCCTCCCTGATGCGGGTGTCACCACCGGTCTCCCCAACCGGTGGGTGGGAAGCTGCCCCGGCGAGACCCCTCTCGCCGGGGCTTTTTTATCAATGAGTTAGAATCGTCCCCGGTGCTCGAAGCGGATCACCGAGCCTCGCCCGAGATGCGCTTGCGAAAGCGCGTGTCGAGCTGCGGCTGCGCCGCGTAGCGGTCGAGCTGGTCGCCCATCGCCGCGAGCAGGACCAGCAGCCGCTCGTCGGGCGCCGGGTGGGTCTTCTGCATCAGTGACAGCGTCGAGTCGTCGGGGTTGACCCCGTCGAGGCGCTGCAGCACCGCGGCCAGCGCGTAGGGATCGTAGCCGGCGCGGGCGAGGATCACCACGCCGTGCAGGTCGGCATCGAGCTCGTCCTGGCGGCTCAGGCCCTTGGTGTAGAGGTCTGCGCCGGCATCGATCAGGAAGTTCCACTCGGTGCTGCGCTCGTCCTCGTCGGCTGCCAGCGAGAGGACGTTGGTGAGGATGTTCGTCGGCGCCTGCTTCTGGATGGCGGTGAGGTGGTGCTTCCTGATGACGTGGCTGATCTCGTGGGCGAGGACCGCGGCGAGTTCCGCCTCGTTCTGCAACCGGCCGAGCAGGCCGGCGGTCAGGAACACGTAGCCGCCGGGCGCGGCGAAGGCGTTGATGTCGTTGGTGTCGAGGATGCCGAAGCGCCATGCCAGCCCGGCGCGGTCGGTCTGCAGCGCCAGCCACTGGCCAACCTCGTTGACGTAGTTCTGCAGCCCCGGGTTGTCGAGCAGCGGCGCGGCACCGAGCAGCTTGGCCGCCATGTCACCACCGAGGTAGCGCTCGCGCTCCTCGTCGATCTCCCCCATGTTGCTCGCCTGCTTGGCGATATCGACCAGCTTGCCGAGGTCGAGGCTGAAGGCCTGCGCCAGGCCGCTGCCGAGGATCAGGCCGAAGGCAAGGAGCAGGGTGCACGGCAGGCGTCGCATGGTTCAGTCCCCACCGAGGAACGGGATGTCCGAGTCGGGGCAGCGGTCGCCGTAGCAGGTCTCCTTCTTGGCCTTCTCGCTGGCCTCGATCTCGCCCTGGCTGCGTACGCTCCGGGTCTGCTTGAGGAGCGCCTTGTCGACCTCGCGGGCCGGCTCGATCTGGGCGACGGTGACCGGCTGGAGGCCGCCGGCGGTGGCGAATGCACGCCCGGCATCGGGTGTGCTGGCCAGCCCCTCGAGCTTCTCGAGCTGCGACTCGTTGGCCGACGCATTGTTGATGTCGTTGGCGTCGAGGCCGCGCACGCCGGTGGTGGTGCCGGAACGCCCTGCGTAGGTGCCGGAGCGCATGGAGTTGAGGAGCTGGTCGACGCCGCTGTCGGCCTGGCGCTGGGCGGTGCTGGGAAAGCGCAGCGAGGCGAGGCGCAGCCACCCGGCGCCGGCATCGGCCTGCACGCGGTACCAGCCGCCGAGGCGCTCGAACACGGAGAGCTCGGTCTCGGCCGGCAGGGTCGCGACGGCCACGGCGTCGCCGGCCGGGTCGCTGCGCAGTACCGTCTCGTGGACGGTCAGGCCCGGGCGCGCGTCGGCGAGCAGCAGCGGCGCGACCAGCGCCAGCGCCACCCATGCCAGGACGCGGCATCCCTTACGCATCGGTCCTCCCGCGGCTCGGAACGAACAACTCGACCTCGGCCGACCTGCCCTTGACCTTATAGGAGCCGGAGAGTGCAAAGTCAAAAGCCTCCCCGCAGCGCGCGCGGGTCTCGGCCGACACCAGCACGCGGCCGTGCTCCTTGGTCAGCCCCTCGATGCGGCTGGCGAGGTTCACCGTGTCGCCGATCGCCGTGTAGTCCTGGCGCTGCGCGGAGCCGATGAAGCCGACGATCGCCGGCCCGGTGTGCAGGCCGATGCCGATGTCGAAGTGCGCGCCGATCTCGCCGGCCTCGCGCTTGAACGCCTCGAGCACCTCGGTCATCTCGATCGCTGCGGCGATCGCGTGCGTGGCCTGGTCGGGGTCGGGCGACGGCGCGC
>JBFIFF010000083.1:0-7336 GCA_041602955.1 Gammaproteobacteria bacterium
CCCCGCCGGCGACGGCATGGTGGGTTTCCTGGTTCCGAAGAAGCCCATGGTTCTCTCCTCTCGTGGTAGCTGCTCGACAGCAGACTGTACACGATCGGATGCGCCGAACCCAGGTCGGGTTTCAGGGCGCCAAAAGAAAGGCCGGCCCCGGCATGGACGAGATGGGCGGCATGGGCGGCATGGGCGGCATGGGCGGCATGATGTAAATCGCCCTTCCGGACCCTTCGTCCGTAACACGAACCCCGCCGGCGACGGCGGGGTTCTTTTTTGTCGGGCGGGTTGTGCGCCGGCCGAGGCGCGTCCGCGCGTGCCGCCTAGTCGAAGGTGATGCCGCTGCCGCCGCCCTTCTCGAGCGGGCTCTTGTCCTGGTCGGAACGCAGGATGCCGGAGCCGGAGTCGGTGACCGGCGCCTTCTCCTTCTCCTTCTCCTTCTCTTTTTCCGCTTTGACTTGGCCGAGCAGGTCGCGTTCTTCGTCCATCGAGCGGCCCTCCGACATGTTGATCTTCAGACGCAGGTTGTTGGCGGAGTCTGCGTTCTTGATCGCCTCGTCGATGGTGATGCGGCCTTCCTGGTAGAGCTTGAACAGCGCGGAGTCGAAGGTGCGCATGCCGGAGACCTCACCCTTCTCCATGACCTCCTTGAGCTCGCCGATGTCGCCACGCTTGAGCAGGTCGCGCACGGTGGAGGTGCCGATCAGGATCTCGAAGGCGGCCAAACGCTTGCCGTCGGTGCCGAGGAGCAGACGTTGCGAGACGACGCCGCGGATGTTCAGCGACAGGTCGAGCAGCAGCTGCTTGCGTCGTTCCTCGGGGAAGAAGTTGATGATGCGGTCCATCGCCTGGTTGGCGTTGTTGGCGTGCAGGGTCGAGATCGCCAGGTGGCCGGTCTCGGCGAAGGTGATGGCGTGCTCCATGGTCTCGCGGTCGCGGATCTCGCCGATCAGGATGACGTCGGGCGCCTGGCGTAACGTCTCCTTGAGGGCGTCGTGGTAGGTCAGCGTGTCGATACCGACCTCGCGCTGGTTGACCAGCGACTTCTGGTGGCGGTGGACGAACTCGATCGGGTCCTCGATGGTGATGATGTGGCCGGTGGAGTTCTTGTTGCGGTAGTCGATCAGTGCGGCGAGCGAGGTCGACTTGCCCGAGCCGGTGCCGCCGACGAAGAGCAGCAGCCCGCGCTTCTCCATGATCAGGTCGATGACCACCCTGGGCAGGCCGAGGTCCTCCCACTTCGGTGCCTCGCTCTTGATGGCGCGGCAGACCATCCCGACCTGGTTGCGCTGCTGGAAGATGTTCACGCGGAATCGGCCCACACCGGGCACCGACAATGCGAGGTTCATCTCCGGCCGTTTCTCGAACTGTGCGACCTTCTCGGGGCCCATGATCTCGTAGGCGATGGCCTTGACCTCGTCCGGGGCCATGGTGCGTTGCTCGAGCGGCACCATCTTGCCCTCGATCTTGCAGATCGGCGGCGCGCCGGTGGAGAGGAAGACGTCCGAGCCTTCCTTCATCATCATGATCTTGAGGTAGTCGCGGAATTCCATCGGCATCTCCTGGGGGGCCGCTGCAGACAGGCCCGGCGCGGGCGTGGGACAATTATAGCCACGCCGGCACGGCTGCCGAGTGCTTATCCGATGTGCGCAGATTCTCGCCAGACACCCGCCAGCCTCGAACCCTGGCCAGACACGCTGCCCGGGGCGCTGCGCCCCGCGGTGGAGCGTTCGTGGCAGGCGTATCGTGAGGCGGGGGGCGCGGACGGACTGGCTCCGGAACTGCGTGCGGAGCTGGCCCGGGTGTGGGCGGCCAGCCGCTTCGTCGCCGACAGTTGCGCCCGCACCCCGGACCTGCTCGACGACCTGCTCGCCAGCGGCGACCTGACGCGGGCCTACGATCCTGCCGAGTACGCCGAGCGCGTGGCGGCGGCATGCGCCGAAACCGGCAACGACGAGGAACTCGCACGGGTGCTGCGTCGGCTGCGGCGGCGCGAGATGGTGCGCATCGCCTGGCGCGACCTCGCCGGTACCGCCGACCTCGCCGAGACCCTCGCCGAGCTCTCCGCCCTCGCCGAGGCGTGCATCGACGCGGCGCTGGCGGTGCTGCACGCATGGCAGGTGGCGCAGTGGGGCGAGACGCGGACGGCGGACGGCACGCCGCAGGGGCTGGTGGTGCTCGGCATGGGCAAGCTCGGCGCGCGCGAGCTGAACTTCTCCTCCGACATCGACCTGGTGTTCGGCTACCCCGAGTACCACGACGATCCCGATTGCCAGGTGGGCTGCGAGCGCTTCTTCCAGCGCCTCGGCCAGCGCCTGATCCAGGCGCTCGACGCGACCACCGCCGACGGCTTCGTGTTCCGCGTCGACATGCGCCTGCGCCCGTACGGCAGTGCCGGGCCGCTGGCGATGTGCTTCGACGCCCTCGAGGAGTACTACCAGTCGCAGGGACGCGAGTGGGAGCGTTATGCGCTGATCAAGGCGCGCCCGGTGGCCGGCGACCGCGCGGCCGGGGCGGCGCTGCTCGAGATGCTGCGCCCGTTCGTGTTTCGCCGCTACGTCGACTTCGGCGTCTTCGAATCGCTGCGCGAGATGAAGGCGCTGATCAACGCCGAGGTGAGCCGCAAGGGGATCGAGCACAACGTCAAGCTCGGCCCCGGCGGGATCCGCGAGGTGGAGTTCGTCGGTCAGGCGTTCCAGCTGGTGCACGGCGGGCGCGAGCCCAAGCTGCGCCAGCGCGGTATCCGCGACGTCCTCGCCGCGCTGGTCGAACTCGGCCAGCTGCCGGAGCACGCCGCCCGCCAGCTGCGCGAGGCCTACCACTTCCTGCGCCGGGTCGAGAACCGCCTGCAGGAGGTCGACGACCGCCAGACCCACGACCTGCCTCGCGACGCCACCGAGCAGCTGCGCCTGGCGGTCGCGATGGGCTACCCGGACTGGGCGTCGCTCGCCGCCGACCTCGACCACCACCGGACCCGGGTTCGCGGCGACTTCGAGCAGCTCTTCGCGCTGCCGCAGGCCGAGGCCGAGGAGGGCGAGGCGGAGACGGGGCTGGCCGGGACCTGGCACGCGGCGACCGACGACGCCGCGGTCGACGCGACCCTGGCCGGGGCCGGGTTCGAGGACGCGCCGGCCGCGCGCGAACTTCTGCGTGGGCTGCGCGAGTCGCGCGCCTGCCGCGCCCAGTCGGCGGTGGGGCAGAAGCGTCTCGCACGGCTGATGCCCCTGCTGCTCGCCGCGGTCGGCGGCACCGCGGCGCCGACCGAGACCCTGCGCCGCCTGGTGCCACTGCTCGAGACCATCTCGCGGCGCAGCGCCTACATCGCCCTGCTGGTCGAGAACCCGATGGCGCTGTCGCAGCTGGTGCGCCTGGTCTCGGCCAGCGTCTGGATCGGCCTGCGGCTGACGCAGTACCCGCTGCTGCTCGACGAGCTGCTCGACCCGCGAACCCTCTACCGCCCGCCGGACCGCGCCGGGCTCGAGGCGGAGCTGGCGGCACGGCTCGCGGCGGTCGAGGCCGACGACCTCGAGCAGCAGATGGAGGCGCTGCGTCATTTCAAGCGTGCCAACGTGTTGCGCGTCGCCGCCGCGGACGTGGTCGGCGCGATCCCGCTGATGGTGGTCAGCGACCACCTGACCTGGATCGCGGAGACGGTGCTCGGCGCGGTGTACCGCATCGCCTGGGACGGTCTGGTCGCCCGTCACGGTGTGCCGCGCTGCACGGTCGACGGCGCAGCGCGCGAGGCGGGTTTCGGCATCGTCGCCTACGGCAAGCTCGGCGGCATCGAGCTCAGTTACGTCTCCGACCTCGACGTGGTGTTCCTGCACGACAGCGAGGGCGAGGCGCAGGTCACCGACGGCGAGCGTCCGCTCGACAACGCGGTCTTCATGACGCGGGTGGCGCAGCGCGTGATCCACGTCCTGACCACGCTGACCGCGAGCGGCGAGCTCTACCCGGTCGACACCCGCCTGCGCCCGAGCGGCGCCTCGGGCCTGATGGTCAGCAGCCTGGCGGCATTCGCCGCCTACCAGCGCGACGAGGCGTGGACCTGGGAGCAGCAGGCGCTGGTGCGCGCCCGATCGGTGGCAGGCAGCCCGGCGGTTGCCGAGCGCTTCGCGCAGCTTCGCGCCGAGGTGCTCGGTGCACCACGCGATGCCGACCTCCTGCGCGGTGAGGTGCGCGACATGCGCCGTCGCATGCGCGAACAGCTGGCGGCCGGGACCCCGGAACGCTTCGATCTCAAGCAGGACGTCGGCGGTATCGCCGATATCGAATTTATGGTGCAATACGCCACGCTGGCGTGGGCGCACGACCACCCGGCGCTGCTGGCCTGGAGCGACAACATCCGGCTGCTCGAGACCCTCGACCGCGAGGGGCTGCTGCCCTCCGCGGATGCCGCCCTGCTCGCGGATGCCTACCGCGCTTTCCGCGCCGCCGGTCACCGCTGTGCCCTGCAGGACCGCCCGGCGCAGGTTGACACGGTGGAGTTCGCCGACCTGCGCGAGGGCGTGAGCGCGATCTGGCAGCGCCTGATGGAGCCGTGACCGACCACGCGCCCCGAATCCCGCAACCTGGAGGCCTCGACGTGGAAGCGACCCCCACCCCCCGAGACGAGGGCACGACCCCGAACGCCGCGCCGCGTTACGACATCACCCGTGCCGACCTGCCCCTGCACTGCCCGATGCCGGGCATGCGCACCTGGGACTCGCACCCGCGCGTCTACCTGCCGGTCAAGGCCGAGGGGCGCGCCACCTGCCCCTACTGCGGCGCCGAATACGTCCTGAAGGATTGAGCCCGTCGCCGAGCGGAGGCCCGCGATGAGCCGCCGGGCGCTCACCGTCTGGTGGCTGCGCGACGGGCGCCCCGGACACGACAGCCAAGTGCGCGGCCTGGTTGCCGCGCTGGCGCGCGAGGCCGATCTGGCGGTTGCCGAGATCGCGGTGCCGCCGTTGCGCCGGCAGCTGTTCGGGGCCGACCCCTGCGCCGGCCACCTGCCACCGGATCTGCTGCTCGGGGCCGGCCACGCCACCCACCTGCCGCTGCTGATGGCCCGGCGGCGTCACGGTGGCCGCAGCGTGGTGCTGATGCGCCCCAGCCTGCCGCTGCGCTGGTTCGACCTCTGCCTGGTCCCGGAGCACGACGGGGTGCGACCCGGCCCCCACGTCGAGATGACCCGCGGCGTGGTCAACGCTGTGCAACCGGGTCCGCTGCGGCGCGATGGCACGGGACTGCTTCTGATCGGCGGCCCGTCGCGCCATCACCACTGGGATGCGACCGACCTGCTCGCGCAGGTGGGCGCCATCGTCGCCAAGGAGCCGGAGCGTGCCTGGACCCTGACCACGTCGCGGCGCACCCCCGAGGCGTTCGTTGCGCAGGTCGCCGCGCTCCGGTTGCCCAACCTCGAGGTGCTTCCGGCCGCTGCCACCGCGCCCGGCTGGCTCGCCGGTCGGCTGACGACGGCCGAGGTCGTCTGGGTCAGCGAGGACAGCGTGTCGATGGTCTACGAGGCGCTGACCGGCGGCGCCTCCGTCGGCCTGTTGGCGCTCCCGCCTCGCGGCGGGACCGGGAGGGTGCTGCGCGGCCTCGACCGGCTGCTCGCCGACGGCTGGGTCACCACCCATGCGCGCTGGTGCGAGGACGGTATGCTGCCACCGCCGCGCCAGGGCTTCGACGAGGCGGCGCGCTGCGCGCGACTGCTGCTGGAGCGCTGGTGGCCCGCCGCCTGACCGTGGTGCAGATGCTGCCGGCGCTCGAGTCCGGTGGCGTCGAGCGGGGCACCCTCGAGGTGGGGCGCGGCCTGGTCGCCGCCGGGCATCGCTCGATCGTGATCTCCGCCGGCGGGCGCATGGTCGAGCGGCTCCTGGCCGAGGGCAGCGAACACGTAACCTGGGATGTCGGGCGCAAGCGTCTGATCACGCTGCGCTGGATTCCGCGCCTACGACGCCTGCTGGCCGAACAGAGGGTCGACATCCTGCACCTGCGTTCGCGCCTGCCGGCCTGGGTCGGCTACCTGGCGTGGCGCGGCATGGACCCGGCGACGCGCCCGCGGCTGGTCACCACCGTGCACGGCTTCTACTCGGTCAATCGCTACAGCGCGATCATGGCCCGCGGGGAACGGGTCATCGCGGTATCGGAGTCGGTGCGTGACCACCTGCTGGAGAACTACCCGGAAGTCGACCCGGCGCGGATCGAGGTGGTCCATCGCGGCATAGACCCGGCGCAGTTTCCGCGGGGCCATGCGCCATCGTCCGACTGGCTGGCGCGCTGGAAGGCGCAGTACCCACGGCTCGAGGGCCAGCAGCTGCTGACCCTGCCGGGGCGTCTGACCCAACTCAAGGGGCACGCGGATTTCCTCCAGCTGGTCGCGTCGCTGCGCAGCGAGGGGCGAACGGTGCACGGGCTGATCGTCGGTGAGGCACAGGCCGCCAAGGCGCGCTATGCGACGGAACTGCGGGAGCGCATCGCGGCATCGGGGCTGGACGAGGACGTCACGCTCACCGGCCACCGGGACGACATGCGCGAGATCTACGCGATCTCCACGGCGGTGTTGTCGCTCTCGACCCAGGCGGAGTCGTTCGGCCGCACGGTGGCCGAGGCCCTGGCCGTCGGGACCCCCGTGATCGGGTACGCGAACGGCGGGGTGGGCGAGATCCTGCAGCACTTCTACCCGGGGGGTGGGGTTACACCGGGCGACGTGGTCGGCTGTGCAGACCGGCTCCGGGCGCTGCTCGACGGGACCTTGCCGCGTCCGCAGCAGGAGGTCGACTGGACGCTCGACCGGATGGTCGAGTCGACGCTCAGGCTCTATGCGCAGGCATGCGCGTCGGTACAGCCGTCCCCGAACGAAGCGACGGACCGCGTGCAGACACGGAGCGGAGAGTGAGATGAGTTTCTTCAGGCAGCTTCTGCTGGGCGCCGGTTACACCTACGACAGGGTGTCGTCGACGGACGACATCCTCTCGACCATCGAACTGCTCAAGCCCAGGGACGTCGGCCATGAACTGATCCGTATCGGCGGCAAGGGCGACGGAGGCTACCTGGTGCCGGATGACCTTCAGGGTATTGCGGCCTGCTTCTCCCCGGGTGTTTCGACGACGGCCGACTTCGAGGAGATGCTCGCGACGAGCTACGGAATCCGGTCGTACCTCGCCGACTTCAGTGTGGATGCGCCACCACTTGCGAGCGAGTTGATGGAGTTCGACAAGAAGTACCTCGGTGTGGTCAATGACGAGGTCTACCTGCGCCTCGAGGACTGGGTCGACAGCAAGGTCGGCCCCGAGGGTGACCTGCTCCTGCAGATGGATATCGAGGGTGCGGAATATCCGGTGTTGATCGATGCCACGCC
>JBFIFF010000084.1:0-7330 GCA_041602955.1 Gammaproteobacteria bacterium
AGCCCGATGTCGCTCGGTGCCGTCGCCTGGGCCGCCGCCGAGGTCAGCGTGGCCTCGATCTCGTCGGCCCCGATCTCCTTGTCCTGGCCGAGGATCAGCAGGCGCTGCACCATGTTCTTGAGTTCGCGCACGTTGCCGGGCCAGTCGTAGTGGAGCAGGCGGTTCTGCGCGCCGACCGCGAAGTGGCGGTAGGTGAGCCCCTCGCGCTCGACGAAGTGATCGACAGCGAAGGCGAGCAGCTCGGGCACGTCCTCGCGATGCTCGCGCAGCGGCGGCACGTACACCGGCACCACGTTGAGGTGATAGAAGAGATCCTCGCGGAACCGGCCCTCCCGGACCAGGTCCTCGAGGTTGGCGTGGCTGGCGGCGACGATGCGCACGTCGATCGGCACCGGCTGGCTGCCGCCGACGCGGGTCACCGCGCGTGTCTCGAAGGCGCTCAGCAGGCGGGTCTGCATCTCGGCGGCCATGTCGGCCACCTCGTCGAGGAACAGCGTGCCGCCGTTGGCCTGCTCCAGTCGACCGTAGTGGATGGTGCCGCCGGCGTCCTCGTTGCCGAACAGCTCCACCGCGGCGTTCTCCCCGGCGATGGCGCCGACCCCGACGTCGACGAACGGCCCCAGGCGGCGGCCGCTGCAGTCGTGCAGGTAGCGGGCGAAGGTCTCCTTGCCGCTGCCCGACTCGCCGGTGATCAGCACCCAGCTGTCGTGCTCGGCGATGCGCTTGACCTGTTGGCGCAGCCGCTGCATCACGGCGCTACGGCCGATCGGTACCGTCAGGGAGGGCCCGTGCTGGCGCAGGTCGAGGTTCTCGCGCTGCAACTTGTCGGCTTCGAGGGCGCGCTCGACGGTGACCAGGAGCTTGGCCATCGACAGCGGTTTCTCGATGAAGTCGTAGGCGCCGAGGCGGGTCGCCTCGACCGCCGTCTCCACCGTGCCGTGCCCGGAGATCATGATCACCGGGCAGGGCAAGCCACCGTCGCGCGACCACTCCTTGAGCAGCGTGATGCCGTCGAGGTCGGGCATCCAGATGTCGAGCAGGACCAGGTCGGGGCGCCGGTCGCGCATCGCCTGGCGGGCGGTGTCGCCGCCGTCGGCGATGGCCACCGCATAGCCCTCGTCGTCGAGGATCTCCTTGACCAGGTCGCGGATCGCGGGTTCGTCGTCGACGACGAGGATGTGCGGCTTCGACATCGGCGGGGGCAGCTCAGGCGCGACGCGCGTCGGGTGATTGGGGCGACGCCCCGTTCGGCGCGGGGACCGTCGTGCGCACGGTGGTCGGCAGCCGCACCGAGATCGACACGCCGCCGCTGCGGGGTTCTTTGACGTCGATCATACCACCGTGCTCCTCGACGATTTTCTTCACGATCGCCAGGCCCAGACCGGTCCCGCGTGGCTTGGTGGTCATGTACGGCTCGAACAGGTGCTCGCGCACCGCCGCCGGGATGCCGGGGCCGTTGTCGCTGACGCGCAGCTCCGCCAGCGTCCCGCCCGCGGTGTGGCGCTCGCGGGTGCGCACCACCACGCTGCCTCGTGCCTGCCCGGCGAGCGCCTCGACGGCGTTCTTGAGCAGGTTGTGCAGCAGCTGGCGCATGCGGCCCGGGTCGGCCTCGATCGCGGGCAGCCTTGCGTCGAGATCGACCTGCAGCCGCACTCCCGGCTGGCTGCCGCGGTAGAGCTCGACCAGTTCCTCGACCAGCGGGTTGAGGTCCAGCGGCGCACGTTCGAGGCGCGGCTGCCGCGCGTAGTCGCTGAAGGCGTTGACCATGCCCTTCATCAGTTCGACCTGCTGGACGATGGTCTCGGTGTGGCGCTCGAGGAGTTCGCGGTCCTCGGCCTTCATCGACGCCGAGCACTTGTGGCGCAAGCGCTCGGCGGAGAGCTGGATCGGCGTCAGCGGGTTCTTGATCTCGTGCGCCAGGCGCCGCGCCACTTCGCCCCACGCGGCGTCACGCTGGGCCTGGATCAGCGTCGTGATGTCGTCGAACACCAGCACCTGGCCGGCGTGCTCGGCGTCGAGCAGGCCGAGCGTGGTGCCGCGGCAGATCAGCACCTGCCGGCCGCCCGTCCCGAACAGCGTCAGCTCCTGCTGCCAGGCCAGGTCGACCCCGAGCCGCGCGCGCTCCCGGATCGCCTCGAGGAGCGGCTGCAGGTGGTCGTGATCGGCGGTGATCTCGGTCAGGGTCAGGCCGATGCACACGCCGAGCGGCACGTCGAGGATCTGCTCGGCGGCGCGGTTGGCGGTGCGCAGCGTGAGGTCGTGGTCGAGGCTGAGCACACCGCTCGACAGGTTGCCGAGCACCACCTCGAGGTAGGCCTTCTGCTGCTCGACCTCGCGCTGGCTGCGCAGGGTCTCGTCGCGCGACTGGGCGATGCGCCGGGTCATCTCGTTGAACGAGCGCACCAGCATGCCGAGGTCGTCGTTGCCCGGCTGGGGCAGTCGCTGGCCGTAGTCACCGGCCGCCACCGCGCGCGTGCCCATCACCAGGTCGCGGATCGGCGCGGTCAGCCGGCCGGCCGAGATGAACGCGAGCCAGAACGCGGCGAGCAGCGCGAACAGCAGCACCAGCGACAGGGTCAGCGTGAAGCTGTACTTCAGCGGGGTGCGCAGGTAGGCGAGCTCGCGGTACTGGCTGAACGCCGCCTCGACCGAGTTGGCCTGCTCGCGCATCCGCGCGGGCACCGGGTAGAGCCCCTGCAGCATGCGCAGGTCGGTCTCGCCGGCCAGCGGGATCGGCACCACGACGCGCACGTAGAGACCGAGGTCGCGAAGGGTGTCGAGCCCGACGTAGGGCTGGCGCTGGCGCACCAGCAGGAGGATGTCCTCGCCCGGCTGGCTCGGCACCAGCGCGGTCGGGTCGGTGCTGCTCGAGGCGATGATGCGCCCGTTGGCGGCGAGCAGGGTCAGTTCCGAGGCGGCGCTGCCCGGCAGCAGGTCGTCGAGGACGAAGGTGGCCTGGCTCTCGGTGATATCGATCAGGTCCTCGGCGAGGCTCTGCTGCCAGCGCAGCACGATGCGCATGTTCAGGTCGAGCGACGAGCGGCCCAGCTCCAGGCCGTCGGTCAGCGCCTGCTCGACGCGCACGTCGAACCAGCTGTCGATGCCGCGGTGCAGGAACTGCAGGGAGAAGTAGTAGAGCAGGCTGACCGGCGCCACGGCGAGGGCGCCGAAGATCAGCACCAGGCGCAGGCTGAGCCGGGCCCCGGCGGTTTGGTGGCGCACTTGTCGTGCCAGGCGCACCAGGTTGATCAGGATCAGGCCGACCAGTATGACCAGGCCGAGGACGTTGAACGCCAGCAACCAGACGTAGAGCCGCCCGAACTGGGCCGAGTTCTGGGTCGACTCGCTCATCATGAACAGCGACACCAGCAGCACCACGACCAGCGTGATGGCCGGCACGGGGCCGGAGGCGAGGCGCCTCAGGGTGTGAGGAGCCATTCGTGCCATGCGCTGGTCATGTCCCATTCGTCGCTCAGGTAGGCCACCGGGCGCAGCGGCAGGGGCAGCGATTCCACGTCGAGCCGCGCGCGCAACCGCGCGGCGTAGCGCACGCCGACCTCGAGCAGGCGGCGGTCGAGCATCGGGAAGTCGCGCACCCGGCCGAGGACGGCAAGAGCGTTGGGGAGGCTGGAGTGGTTGCTCAGCTCGCCGGTGCTGAGATTCGTTACCAGGTAGTGGTTGGCCAGGGCACGGTACTCGATGAGGTGGCGCCGGGTCAGCGTGGCCACGTTCACGTTCCACAGCAGGTCGCGCGGTTCGAACACCTCGATCTCCAGCTCGACGACCAGCGGCACGCCGTTGTCCAGCGCCTCGATCGCCTCGGGTGTGAAGTCGAAGGCGACGCGGGCGTCGAGCAAGTAGACCTCGTCGACCAGCCGGGTGCTGGCCTCGAGGACGGTGAAACGCGGCGCCGGTCCCGTGTCGCCCGCGGCCAGCACCGGCATGGTCGGCAGCGCCAGCCACAGCAGCGCGAAGCACGGCAGCAGGTGGAGCCGGGCGGCACCGGGCCGGGCGTTCATGGGGACGCGGTCGGGAAGGGTGGCGGGTCAGCCACGGCGGCGCAGCCGGGCGTAATAGAAACCGTCCATGCCGTCCTCCCCGGGCAGGATCTGCCGGCCATGACGGCACGGGTGACCCCAGTCGGCGTCGATCTCGTCCTCTTCAGCATCTGTGTGTGCCGCAAGGAAGTCTCTGATCTGCTTGTCGTTCTCGTCCGGCAGCACCGAGCAGGTAGCATACAGCAGGCATCCGCCGGGCGCGACCAGCGGCCACAGCGCGGAGAGCAGCCGGGCCTGCTCCGCGGCCAGCCGCGGAAGGTCGTCGGCGCGCCTCAGCAACTTGATGTCGGGGTGGCGCCGGATCACGCCGCTGCCCGAACAGGGCGCGTCGAGCAGCACGGCGTCGAACGGCACGCCGTCCCACCACCCGGCAGGGTCGCCGGCGTCCGCCGCGCACACCGTCGCCCGTGCGCCGATCCGGGCCAGGGTGGCGTGCAGGCGCGTCAGGCGCTCTGGCGAACGGTCGATGGCGACCAGCGTCCCGGGTGCGGGACGCCGCTCCAGCAAAGCCGCGCTCTTGCCTCCGGGGGCGGCGCAGGCGTCGAGCACGCGGGCGCCGGGAGGTGGCGCGAGCAGCGGTGCGGCCAGCTGCGCGGCGCCATCCTGCACCGAGACGTCGCCGTCGGCGAAGCCGGGCAGGTCGTCCACGTCGCAGGGCTCGGCGAGGGCAAGGCCGGTCGCGGTATGCGGGATGGGCTCGGCTGCCCGTCCCGCGTCCCTCAGCCGCGCCAGGTAGGCGGCACGATCCTGGCGCGCCAGGTTGACGCGCAGCGCCATCGGCGCGCGCCGGTTGTTGGCCTCGGCGATCGAGCGCCAGCGGTCGGGCCAGGCGTCGCGCAGCCGTTCGAGCAGCCACGCGGGGTGGGCCAGCGCCGCGGCCGGGTCGGCGTCGACCGCGGCCTCCAGGGCCTCCCGTTCACGCAGGTAGCGGCGCAGCGCGGCGTTGAGCAGGCCGCACGCCCAGCGCTTGCCGAGCGCCTCGGCGCCGGCCACCGTCTCGGCGACCGCGGCGTGGGGCGGCACGCGCATCTGCTGCAGCTGGTAGAGGCCGAGCAGCAGCAGCGCCGCCACGTCGCTGTCGCGCGCACGCGGCGGGCGGTGCAGCAACCGGGCGCTGAGCGCGACCAGCCGCGGGTGCCAGCGCAGCGTGCCGTAGCAGAGTTCGCTGACCAGCGCCCGCTCGCCCGGGGCGACGGTGGCCAGCGCATCCGGTAGCGCGGTGTCGAGCGAGGCCCCGTCGCGCAGCAGGCGGGCCAGTGCGCGCGCGGCCGCGGGGCGTGCCTGCACGCGCCTAGCCCAGGGTCAGGCCGAGAAGCGCGCGGCCGTTGGCGAAGTCGCCGGCGGGCAGCGCGCGCTTGCCGGGCAGCTGCACGCGACGCAGGCGCAGCAGTCCCTCGCCGCAGGCGACGTCGATGCCCTCGGACCCGACGCCGACGATGCGCCCCGGGGGGGCGGCGTGGCCCGGCAGCGGCGCGGCCTCCCAGACGCGCAGGGTCGCACCGTCGAGGCGTGCCTCGGCGACCGGCCACGGGGCGAGGCCGCGCACCTGGCGGTCGAGCCGGGCCGCCGGTGCGGCCCAGTCGAGGCGCGCCTCCTCCTTGGTCAGCTTGTCGGCGTAGGTCGCGAGCACGGCATCCTGAGCTTCGGCGACCGCCGTGCCCCGTGCGAGGTCGTCGAGGGTGGTGACCAGCAGGCGGGCGCCGAGCCCGGCGAGGGCGTCGTGCAGCGTGCCCGCGGTGTCGTCGGGGCCGATCGGCCGCGCCGCGCGCGCCAGCATGGGGCCGGTGTCGAGGCCCCGCTCCATCTGCATGATGGTGACGCCGGTCTCGGCGTCGCCGGCGAGCAGGGCGCGCTGGATCGGGGCCGCGCCGCGCCAGCGCGGCAGCAGCGAGGCGTGGACGTTGACGCAGCCCAGGCGCGGCGCGTCGAGCACCGCTCGGGGCAGGATCAGGCCGTAGGCGACCACCACCATGACGTCTGCGGCGAGGGCGGCCAGGGCCCGTTGCGCCTGCGCGTCGCGCAGCGTGGCCGGCTGGCATACCTCGATCCCGTGGTCGAGGGCGCAGCGCTTGACCGGACCCGGTCGCACCTGGCGGCCGCGCCCGGCCGGACGGTCGGGTTGGGTGTAGACCGCCACCACGTCGTGACCTGCCGCGAGCAAGGCCTCGAGGGTCGGGACGGCGAAGTCGGGGGTGCCGGCGAAGATCACCCGCAGCGGCCGGGCGGCGGTCACAGCGTCTGGCGCTCCTGCTTCTGCAGGCGCTTGCGGATGCGCCCGCGCTTCATCTCCGAGAGGTAGTCGATGAACAGCTTGCCTTCCAGGTGATCCATCTCGTGCTGGATGCAGACCGCCAGCAGCCCGTCGGCCTCGAGGCTGTACCGGACGCCGTCACGGTCCAGGGCGCTGACCGTGATGCGGTCGGCACGGGTCACCTTTTCGAACACGCCGGGCACCGACAGGCACCCCTCCTCCATCTCTTCGAAGCCCTCGCGGGCGGTGATCTCGGGATTGATCAGGCACAGCGGCTCGTTCTTGGTCTCGGAGACGTCGATGACGATCACGCGGCGGTGCTCGTTCACCTGGGTCGCCGCGAGCCCGATCCCGGGCGCCGCGTACATCGTCTCGAACATGTCGTCGACCAGTCGGCGCACCGAGTCGTCGACCCGCTCGACCGCGCCCGCCCGCGTGCGCAGGCGCGGGTCGGGCAAGTGAAGTACATTCAGTAGTGCCATCAGAGGTTTCGGTGATATCTTGCGGATTGATCTAGGATTTACCAAACCGGCGCGGAATTATACGCTACACTAGTGGCCGTACCGGATTTTCCGATAGACTCGCAATAACAACGACCGAGGGAACGCCGCGATGTTCATTTCCAGGTTGCTTGGCGTGCTGGCGGGGGTCGTGCTCGCCGGTGCCGTCGCTGCTCAGGATGTCCTCCTGCGCTCCGATGCCCCGACCGAATACGTGGTCAAGAAGGGAGACACGTTGTGGGACATCTCGGCGATGTTCCTCGAGCAGCCCTGGTTGTGGCCGGAGATCTGGTACGTCAACCCGCAGGTCCAGAACCCGCACCTGATCTACCCCGGGGACAAGCTCTACCTGGTCTGGGTCGACGGCAAGCCGCGTCTGCAGCGCGGTGACGGCAAGCTCTCCCCGCAGGTGCGCAGCGAGCCGATCGACCAGGCGATCCCGGCCATCCCGCTCGAGCACATCCTGCCCTTCCTAAGCCGCTCCCGGGCGGTGCTTAGCCAAGATGAAATTAATTCCGCGC
>JBFIFF010000085.1:0-7301 GCA_041602955.1 Gammaproteobacteria bacterium
TCATGTGCACCGGGATACGGATGGTGCGCGCCTGGTCGGCGATCGAGCGGGTGATCGCCTGGCGGATCCACCAGGTGGCGTAGGTCGAGAACTTGTAGCCGCGGCGGTACTCGAACTTGTCGACCGCCTTCATCAGGCCGATGTTGCCTTCCTGGATCAGGTCCAGGAACTGCAGGCCGCGGTTGGTGTACTTCTTGGCGATGGAGATCACCAGGCGCAGGTTCGCCTCGACCATCTCCTTCTTCGCGCGCCGCGCCTTCGCCTCACCCAGCGACATGCGGCGGTTGACGTCGCGGATGTCGGCGAGCGGCATGCGCGCCTGCTCTTCGAGCGCGATCAGCTTCTTCTGCGTCTTGAGGATCTCGGCCTTGTGCTGCTTGAGGCCCTCGACGAACGGCTGGCGGCTGCGCAGGTGCTTGTCGAGCCACTTGGGGTTGGTCTCGTTCTCCGGGAAGGTGTCGATGAACACCTTGCGCGGCATGCCGGCCTGGTTGACGCAGCAGTCGAGGATGGCGCGCTCGTGCGTGCGGACCTGGGCCATGGTGTCGCGCACGCTCTGCGCCAGTTCGTCCTTGAGCGGCTGGGCGAGCTTCAGGCGCGAGATCAACTCGGCAAGCTTGGTGCGAAGAGCGGCCGACTTCTGCGTCCGGAACCCCTGTTTGGCCGCGGCGGTGTCGAAGCGGTTGAACGTGTCGCGCAGCTCGGCGAAGAATGCGGCCACCTCCACGGGATCAGGGCCGGTGGGACCGCTGCTGGTCTCGGTATCGTCGTCGTCGCTGTCGTCGTCGGAATCGCTGTCACTGGCGTCGTCGCCGTCGTCGCTCTTGCTGTTGTCGGTCGCCGTCTTGGCCGGCGGCGTGTCGCCGGGCATGACCGGCTGGGCGATCTCCTCACTGGGGTCGGCGAAACCGCTCATCAGGTCGGCCAGGCGGGTCTGTTCCGCCTCGACGTCGTTGTGGATGGCGAGGATGCGCGCGGCGGTGGCCGGAAACTCGGCGAGTGCGGCGAGCACCTGGCCGAGGCCGTCGTCGATGCGCTTGGCGATCTCGATCTCGCCCTGCCGGGTCAGCAGCTCGACGGTGCCCATCTCGCGCATGTACATGCGCACGGGGTCGGTGGTGCGCCCGAACTCGCTGTCGACGGTCGCCAGCGCCGCGGCAGCGGCCTCGGCGGCATCCTCGTCGGTCGCCACGGAGTCGCTCATGCTCAACGTGTCGGTATCCGGGGCGTTCTCATGCACCGGGATGCCCATGTCGTTGATCATCCCGATGATGTCCTCGATCTGCTCCGGATCGACGATTTCATCGGGGAGATGGTCGTTGACCTCCCCGTAGGTGAGGTAGCCCTGTTCCTTGCCGCGGGCAATGAGCTGCTTCAACTGCGACTGCTGCTGTTCTTGGTTCATGGCGCCACCATCCCTCCGGAGAGGGATGTAGAAGTTGAAAGGCAAACGAGCATTGTACCTTGACTGGTCATATGAATCCAAGTTAGTGCAGCCATCCGAGGCGGCTCAGCGGCGCCCCAGCAGGGTCCGCAACTCCTCCTTGCCCGTGCCGTCCAGGGTCCCGCTCTCGGCCTGTCCCAGCAGCACCTCGAGCCGCGCCTCCCGGGCCAAGGCATCGAGCCGGAGCACGGTGTCATCGAACTCCGATTCCACCCCTGCATCCGGCACCGGGTCCTCGCGCTCGAGCAGCCGGTAAAGGTGACGCCCTTCGGGGTCGTCACGCCAGCGTTCGAGCAGGCCGGCAGTGGTGATCCCGGGCGACGCCCGCAGCGTCTCGATCATGCGCACCAGCAGCCCGATCCCCGGCAGCTCCGTCGCCTCCCATCCCGAGACGGAAGCCACCCGTTCGGCGAGCTGCGGCCTGCGCAACAGCAGGCCCAGCGCGCCGCGCACCGGCGACGGCCCGCCCCCCTGGCGTGCCGGCCTGCGGCGCGGCGCGGCGGGTGGCGACCCGGTCCTGAGGATCAGCTTAGACAGTTTTTCGCCGGCCATGTGCACCGCCTCGCCGAGACGTTCGACCAGCAGTTCGCGGAACACCCCCTCGGGCACCTTCGCGAGCAGCGGGCGCGCCAGTTCGGCGAGGCGCGCGCGGCCGTCGACGCTGCCGGTGTCGACCTGCGCCGCGAGTTCGCGCACCAGGTACTCGGAGAGCGGCAGCGCGACGTCGAGCCGGGCACGGAAGCCCGCCTCCCCCTCGGCACGCACCAGGGTGTCGGGGTCCTCGCCCTCGGGCAGGAACAGGAAGCGCGCCGTCCGGCCGTCGCGCTGGGCCGGCAGCGCCTGGTCGAGTGCCCGCCATGCCGCCTGGCGACCGGCGGCATCGCCGTCGAAGCAGAACACCACCTCCGGCGCCGCACGGTAGAGCATGTCGAGGTGATCTGCGGTGGTCGCGGTGCCGAGGGTGGCCACGGCGAACGGGATGCCGTGCTGGGCGAGCGCGACGACGTCCATGTAGCCCTCGACGACCAGCAGCCGCTCGAGCTTACGCACCGCGGCACGCGCCTCGTAGAGACCGTAGAGTTCACGGCCCTTGTGGAACAGCGGGCTCTCCGGCGAATTCATGTACTTGGCCGGGTCGTCGGCCAGCGTGCGCCCACCGAACCCGACCACGCGACCGCGCCGGTCGCGGATCGGGAACATGATCCGGTCGCGGAAGCGGTCGTACCCGCCGCCCTGGTCGCGCTCGATCAACAGGCCGAGCTTGACCAGTCCCGCGACCGCCCCGCTGCCGAGGGCATCGCGCAGCCCGTCCCAGCCGGGCGGCGCGAAGCCGAGACCGAAGCGGGCCGCCGTGGGGCCGTCGACGCCTCGTTGCTTGAGGTAATCGACCGCGCGGTCACGCTGCTTATGTTCACGTAGCTGAAGCTGGTAGTAGGCGCTTACTTTATCGAGCAGGCCACGCAGCTCGTCGAGCGGCTCGACGGCGGTGCGTGCCGGCCCTGCGCTCGTTTCGTGCGGCACCTCGAGACCGAGATCCCGGGCAAGCTCCTCAACGGCGTCGGGGAACTCGAGGCGCTCGTACTCCATCAGGAAGCCGATCGCGGTGCCGTGCGCGCCGCAGCCGAAGCAGTGGTAGAACTGCTTGGCCGGGCTGACATAGAACGAGGGGGTCTTCTCGCTGTGGAACGGGCAGCAGGCCTTGTGCTCGTGGCCGGCCCTCTTCAGCGGCACACGGGCGTCGATGACCGAGACGATGTCGACCCGGGCCAGCAGCTCGTCGATGAAGGCTTGCGGGATCAGTCCCGCCATGGCGCGTCCCCCGCCGCGTGATCAGACAAAGATAGCGGGTCGCGGAGAGCCCCGTCGCGGGGCTGAATCAGGCGCCGAGACGCGCCTTGACGGCCGCGCTGACCGCGCCCATGTCGGCCCGCCCCCCGAGGCGGTCCTTGAGCAGGCCCATCACCTTGCCCATGTCGCGCATCGAGACGGCACCGGCCTCGGCGACGGCGGCGTCGATGGCCGCGGCCACGGCATCGTCGTCGAGTTGCGCGGGGAGGTAGCCGTTGATCACCTCGACCTCGTAACGCTCCTGGTCGGCGAGGTCCTCGCGCTCGGCGGCACGGTACTGGTCGATGGAATCGCGGCGCTGCTTGACCATCTTCTGCAGCACGCCGACGACGCCGGCGTCGTCGAGTTCGACGCGATCGTCGATTTCGCGCTGCTTGACGGCGGCGAGAATGAGGCGAATGACGGAGAGACGACGGCGGTCACCCTCGCGCAGGGCGTCCTTCATCTCCTCCTGGATACGGGATTTGAGGGGTTGGGGAGCGTCGCTCATCTACGGCGACGGCCACCTCGACCACGTGGCGCGACGGCGACGGGGCGGGCCCCGACGCGATTCTGCTCGAGGCGCTCGCGCGCCTTGGCGAGCTTCTTCTGGTAGCGCTTCACGGCGGCGGCGGCCTTGCGCTTGCGCACCGAGGTCGGCTTCTCGTAGAACTCGCGGCGGCGGGTTTCCGACAGGACGCCGGCCTTTTCGCAGGCGCGCTTGAAGCGGCGCAGCGCAACCTCGAAATTCTCGTTTTCCTTGACGCGTACGGATGGCATGCCTGTGGCTTTCCTCTGCTCGCTCGACGAAAATCCGTCGACAGAAAGGGCGGCATTGTAGAACCGCGTCACGGGCGTGTAAAGCGCCCTTGCATCGCCGATCCCGCACCCGGAAACTGGAAGGATGCGCGTCCTCGGCATCGAAACCTCCTGCGACGAGACCGGCGTGGCCGTCTACGACACCGCGCGCGGGGCGCTGCTGGCGCACGCCGTGCACAGCCAGGTGGCCCTGCACGCCGACTACGGCGGCGTGGTGCCGGAACTCGCCTCGCGCGACCACGTGCGCAAGACCCTGCCGCTGGTCGCCCGGGTGCTCGACGAGGCGGGGCTCGAAGGTCCCGGCCTCGACGGCGTCGCCTACACGGCCGGACCCGGCCTGGTCGGAGCGCTGCTGGTCGGCGCCGTCGCAGCCCACGGCCTCGCCTGGGGCTGGGGCGTGCCCGCGCTGGCGGTGCACCACATGGAGGGGCACCTGCTGGCGCCGCTGATGGAGGCCGACCCGCCGTCGTTCCCGTTCATCGCCCTGCTGGTCTCGGGCGGCCACACCCAGCTGATCGAGGTCGAGGACCTGGGCCGCTACCGGCTGCTCGGCGACACCCGCGACGACGCGGTGGGCGAGGCGTTCGACAAGACCGCCAAGCTGCTCGGCCTCGGCTACCCCGGCGGCCCGGCCCTGGCACGGCTGGCCGACGCGGGCGAACCCGGACGTTTCACCTTCCCGCGCCCGATGACCGACCGCCCCGGGCTCGACTTCAGCTTCAGCGGTCTCAAGACCCACGCCCTGACCACCCTGCGCGGCATCGACCCCGGCGACGACGCGACGCGGGCCGCCGTGGCCCGGGCGTTCCAGGACGCGGTGGTCGAGACGCTGGCGATCAAGTGCCGGCGCGCCCTGCGCGAGACCGGGCTGCGCACCCTGGTGGTGGCCGGGGGGGTCGGTGCCAACCGCGCGCTGCGCGCCCGTCTCGAGACCCTTGCCGCCGAAGAGGGCGGCCTGGTCCGCTTCCCGCGCATGGAGTTCTGCACCGACAACGGCGCCATGATCGCCTACGCCGGGGCGCTGCGCCTGGCAGCCGGGGAACCGCCGACCGGCGAGGCCGGGGTGCGCCCGCGCTGGCCGCTCGAGGAGTTGAAACCACCGGCGGCGACCTGAAGCCATCGCGCCAGGGCTCGATCTGTTGCGACTCCGCCAACCCTGCGGCGCAGGGACACCGGCTACTTCTGCCCGATCCTCGGCTCGTTGCCAGCCACCAGGCGCCGGATGTTGCCGGCGTGGCGCCAGAACAGCAGCAGGGTCATCACCGCGCACGCCACTGCCGGCTCCAGCGCCCCGAAGCGCCACGCCACCCACAGCGGTGCCAGCGCGATGGCGACCAGGGCCGAAAGCGACGAGTAACGGGAGACGGCGGCGACCGCGAGCCAGGTGGCCACGGCGGCCAGACCGACCGCCCAGTCGAGGCCGAGCAAGACGCCGAGCGACGTCGCCACCCCCTTGCCCCCCTGGAAGCGGAAGAAGACCGGGTAGAGGTGACCGAGGAACGCGGCCAGGCCGACCAGCGCCAGGATCACCGGCGGCAGGCCGAGGGCGTGCCCGGCCAGCACCGGCAGCAACCCCTTGAGCAAGTCGCCGGCAAGGGTCAAGGCGGCGAGCCTCTTGCCCCCGAGACGCAACACGTTGGTCGCACCGGGGTTGCCCGAGCCGCCGCTGCGCGGGTCGGGCAGGCCGGCGAGGCGGCAGACGATGATGGCGCTGGAGAGCGAGCCGAGCAGGTAGGCGACCAGCACCAGGACGTGACCCGTGGACATCGCGGCATCTTCTCCGCGGCGCGGCGACCCGGTCAAGCGCGAAACGATCCGCTATAGTGGCCGGCGGACGGAACGAGGCATCCCCATGGACCGCATCTTTCTGCGCGACCTGCGCGTGGAGACCATCATCGGCATCTTCGACTGGGAGCGCGAGACACCCCAGACCGTCAGCATCGACCTCGAGATGGCGGCCGACGTGGCGCGGGCTGCCCGCCGCGACGACATCGCCGACGCCCTCGACTACAAGGCCGTTGCCAAGCGCCTGATCGCCTTCGTCGGCGCGAGCCGTTTCCAGCTGGTCGAGACCCTGGCCGAGCACATCGCCACGCTGCTGCGCGAGGAGTTCGCGGTGTCGTGGGTGCGGGTCACGGTCAACAAGGGCGGCGCGGTCCGTGGCGCCAGCGCCGTGGGCGTGGTGATCGAGCGCGGCCGGCCCGGCTGACCATGGCCGAGATCTTCATCAGCCTCGGAAGCAACATCGACCGCGACCACCATCTCCGCCACGCCGCCCGCGCGCTGCGCGCGGCCTTCGGCCAGATCGAACTCTCGCCGGTCTACGAGAGCGACGCGGTCGGCTTCGAGGGACCGCCGTTCTACAACGCCGTGGCGTGGGCCGCGACCGGCCTCGGCCTCGATGACGTGCTGGCCTCGCTGCGCGCGATCGAGGACGCGCAGGGCCGGGTGCGCCATGCCGGCGGCTTCCACTCGCGCACCCTCGACCTCGACCTGCTGCTGTACGACGACCTGGTCCTGGAGACACCGACCGTTGCGCTGCCGCGCGACGAGATCCTGCGTTACGCCTTCGTTCTCGCACCGCTCGCCGACCTCGCCGGCGAACGCCGTCACCCGGTCAGCGGCACGACCTACGCCGCGCTGTGGGCCGGCTTTGATCACACCCGCCACCCGCTCAACCGGGTGGCCTTCAGCTGGGATCCGGAGGCGTGAAGCGGCTCTACGGCAGCGACGACCGGCTGCTGGTCGGCCACCTGCGCGCGCTGCTCGAGGCACAGGGCATCCCCTGCGTGGTGCGCAACGAATACCTCGGCGGAGCCGCCGGCGAGCTGCCGCCGCACGAGTGCTGGCCGGAACTGTGGGTGGTCGAGGCCGGCGACTGGGACCGCGCCCGCGCCCTGGTCGAGGCGCAGCTCGGCCCGACCCACGCGCCACCGTGGACCTGCCCCGACTGCGGCGAGGCGATCGAGGGGCAGTTCGCGCAGTGCTGGCACTGCGGTCGCAAGGCGCCCGGGGAGGCGTGACGGTCGGGGCCGCCTCGACGACGGGCCAGCCCCGGCGAGCTCTCCCGTGGAGCGGAACCCGACCCGGTCGCATGAATCTGCCCAGGTCGGATTGCGGTCCGAGATTACGTCTCGCGCGCGGTCTCAAGCCCGGCCTGCAGCGCGCCCGACCTAGCCCTCGCCACCCCCACCACGCCGGCGTCCGACCA
>JBFIFF010000086.1:0-7263 GCA_041602955.1 Gammaproteobacteria bacterium
CCGCCTCCGATGCGCGACTCGGTCGTCTCGGGGTTCCCGGGGCGCTGCGCCGGGCCCTGCGCCAGGTCGATCGCGCGGCCGTGGCCGACGACCTTGCCTGGCTCGCCGCCGCCCCGGGCCGCGGCCTGCTGACCCTCGCCTGCCCCGACTACCCGCAGGCCCTGCTGGCCAGTCCCGATCCGCCGCCGCTGCTGTTCCTGGCCGGCGCGCGCGCGGCCCTCTCGGCCCCCGCCGTCGCCGTGGTCGGCAGCCGCAACCCGACCGCGTGCGGCCTGGCCCTCGCCCGACGCCTCGCCGGGGAACTCGCCGATGCCGGCTACGCGGTGGTCAGTGGCCTGGCCGCCGGCATCGACGGCGCGGCCCATCGTGGCACGCTGGAGGCCGGCGGTGTGACGCTGGCGGTGGTGGGCCACGGCCTCGACCGGGTCTACCCGAGATCGCATCGGGCGCTGGCCGGGGAGGTGGCTGTCCGCGGTCTGCTGCTCTCCGAGTACCCGCCCGGGACCGCCCCGGCGCGTCACCACTTCCCCCGTCGCAACCGCGTCATCGCCGGACTCGTGGCCGGCGTGCTGGTGGTCGAGGCGACCCCGCGCAGCGGCTCGTTGATCACCGCGCGGCTCGCCGCCGAGGCGGGCCGTGAGGTGTTCGCGGTGCCGGGCTCGGTGCTCAACCCGCTCGCCCGGGGATGCCACGCCCTGCTGCGCGAGGGCGCGCGGCTGGTCGAGTCCATCGAAGACCTGCTTGAGGAACTGCCGCCCGTGGTGTCCCGGGTCAGTCCCGCGGTGGTGGAGCGTTCGACGCGTACGGTCGCTGACGCGACCGACCGGGCGCTGTTGCGCGAACTGCGCGCCGGGCCGGCGTCGGTCGACGCCCTGGTCGCGGCCACCGCGCTCGGCGCCGGGGAGGTGACGGCCCGGCTGCTGGCCCTGGAACTCCGCGGCCATGTATCATCGGCCCCGGGCGGCCGCTTCTGTCTGCTGCCGGGGGGCTGACGATGAAGAGCGACGTGCTCGAACTGCTCGTGTACCTGTTCGAGCACTACATGGACGACGAGGGCGACCGTCTGCCGGACGAGGAGGGGTTGCGCGACGAGTTGCAGCAGGCCGGATTCCGCCTGCAGGACATCCGCAAGGCGTTCGCCTGGCTCGGCGACCTCGCCGACCGCCCAGAGGGACCCACCGCCACGCCCTCGGCGCTGCGCCACTACGACGACACCGAACTCGCCCGGCTCGATCCCGAATGCCGCGGCTTCCTGCTGTTCCTCGAGCAGAACGGGGTGCTCAACCCGGTCAGCCGCGAGCGCGTGATCGACCGCCTGATGGCCCTCGAGGAGGAGCTGATCTCGCTCGAGCACGTCAAGTGGGTGGTGCTTCTGGTGCTGTTCAGCGAGCCGGGCGAGGAGGCCGCCTTCGCCTGGATGCACGAGCTCGTCTACGACAGCGAGCCGGCCGGAGAATACCTCCACTGAGCCCTTCCCGGGCTACGCCCGGGAGATGCGAACCCTGGCCGGACGTGGTTGCCGGCACCCGTCCCGATGCCTATGCTTGGCCCCTCCCGGCCCGGCGCGGCCGCGTCCGATCTGCAGGGAACATGGGCAAGAACCTGGTCATCGTCGAGTCGCCGGCGAAGAGCAAGACGCTGAAGAAGTACCTCGGCAAGGAGTTCGAGGTGCTGGCGTCCTATGGCCACGTGCGCGACCTGGTGCCCAAGGAGGGGGCGGTCGACCCGGACGCCGACTTCGCCATGCGCTACGAGGTGATCGAGCGCAACGAGCGCCATGTCAACGCCATCGCACGGGCGGCGCGCAAGGCCGAGGCGCTCTACCTCGCGACCGATCCGGATCGCGAGGGGGAGGCGATCTCCTGGCACCTCTACCAGCTGCTGGAAGAGAAGGGCGTACTCAAGGACAAGCCGGTCAGGCGCGTGGTCTTCCACGAGATCACCAAGCGTGCGATCGAAGAGGCGATGGCCCATCCGCGCGACCTGTCGCAGGAACTGGTCGATGCCCAGCAGGCGCGCCGCGCGCTCGACTACCTGGTCGGTTTCAACCTCTCGCCGCTGCTGTGGAAGAAGATCCGTCGCGGGCTGTCGGCCGGTCGCGTGCAGAGCCCGGCGCTGCGCATGATCGCCCAGCGCGAGCAGGAGATCGAGGCGTTCGTCGCGCGCGAATACTGGACGCTGGACGCCGACCTCGACAAGGACGGGCAGGGTTTCAGCGCCCGCCTGACCCACCTCGAAGGCCGCAAGCTCGACCAGTTCGACCTGCAAGACGAGGGCGCCGCCGGCCAGGCGACCCGGACCGTGGAAGCGGCGGCCAACGGCCAGCTGACGGTCGAGAAGCTCGAACGCAAGCAGCGCAAGCGCAACCCGTCGCCGCCCTTCATCACCTCGACGCTGCAGCAGGAGGCGGCGCGCAAGCTCCGTTTCACCACCCAGCGCACCATGCGTACGGCGCAGCAACTCTACGAGGGCATCGACATCGGTCACGGCGAGCAGGTCGGCTTGATCACCTACATGCGCACCGACTCGGTCAACCTGGCCGCCGAGGCGCTCGACGACCTGCGGTCACTGATCGCTGCGCGCTTCGGTGCCGACCAGATGCCCAAGGCGCCGCGCCAATTCAAGACCCGGTCGAAGAACGCCCAGGAGGCGCACGAGGCGATCCGCCCGACGCTGGCCGCACACACCCCGGAAGCGCTCAAGGGCCACCTGACCGCGGACCAGATGAAGCTCTACGACCTCATCTGGAAGCGCGCCGTCGCCTCGCAGATGAACCACGCGACCATCAACACCGTCGCCATCGACCTGACCGCCGGGTCCGGTGACCGCTTCCGTGCCACCGGGTCGACCGTGGTCGATCCCGGCTTCATGGCCGTCTACCGCGAGGGGGTCGACGACCGCAAGGAGGAGGGCGACGACGACGGCAAGCTCCTGCCGCCGGTCGAGGAGGGCGAGCGGCTGGTGCTCAAGGCGCTGCGCCCCGAGCAGCACTTCACCGAGCCACCGCCGCGCTATAGCGAGGCGAGCCTGGTCAAGGCGCTCGAGGAGCACGGCATCGGCCGGCCGTCGACCTACGCTTCGATCATCAAGACGCTGCAGGACCGCGAGTACGTCCTGCTCGACAAGCGCCGCTTCTTCCTGACCGACGTCGGCCGCGTGGTCGCCCGTTTCCTCACCGAGCACTTCCCCCGCTACGTCGACTACGGCTTCACCGCCCGTCTCGAGGACGAACTCGACGCGGTGTCGCGCGGCGAGGAGGCGTGGCAGCCACTGATGCGCGAGTTCTGGGGCCCGTTCCGTGACCTGATCGAGGAGAAGGAGCGCACCGTCAAGCGCAGCGACGTGACCAGCGAGCCGCTCGACGAGGCGTGCCCCAAGTGCGGCCGCCAGCTGGTGATCCGCCTGGGCAAGCGCGGCCGCTTCGTCGGCTGCACCGGGTTCAACAGCGACGACCCGTGCGACTACACCCGTGACCTCGGAGACGGCGCCGGCGCCAGCGAGCCCGAGCGGGTCGAGGGCCGGCAGTGCCCCAAATGCAGCGGTGACCTGCTGGTGCGCAACGGCCGTTACGGCAAGTTCGTCGGCTGCGCCAACTACCCCGATTGCCGCCACATCGAGCCGCTCGAGAAACCGACCGACACCGGCGTCGCCTGCCCGCAGTGCGGTCAGGGCACGCTGATGGCACGCAAGTCGCGCAAGGGCAAGCCGTTCTATTCCTGCTCCACCTACCCGAAGTGCGACTACGCGGTCTGGAACGAGCCCGTGGCCGAGCCGTGCCCGGCCTGCGCGTGGCCGATCCTGACCGTCAAGACCACCAAGTCCCGTGGCACCGAGCGCGTCTGTCCGCAGCGGGAGTGTTCCTTCACCGAGGCGGTGACCGAGGAAGCCGAGACCGGCTGACCTGCCACGCCATCACTACCAGGGAGTAACCAGCGATGTCCGAGAAGTTCGTGGCCGTGTTGATGGGGTCTGATTCCGACCTGCCGGTGATGGAGGCCACCTTCGACGTCCTGCGGCGTCTCGGCGTGCCGTTCGAGGCCAAGGTCACCTCGGCGCACCGCACGCCGGCCGCCACCCACGCCTACGTCAAGGACGCCGAGAAGCGCGGCTGCGGGGTGTTCGTCGCTGCGGCCGGCATGGCCGCCCACCTGGCCGGCACCGTCGCCGGTCTGACGCTCAAGCCGGTGATCGGCGTGCCGATGCCCGGCGGCATCATGGACGGCCTCGACGCCCTGCTCTCGACCGCGCAGATGCCGGGCGGCGTGCCGGTGGCCAGCGTCGCGGTCGGCAAGGCCGGGGCGAAGAACGCCGGCTACCTCGCCGCGCAGATCCTCGCCACCGCCGACCCGGCCCTCGGCGAGCGGCTGGTCGCGGAGCGCGCCGAGGCGGCCCAGGCCGTGCTGGACAAGGACGCCAGCCTGCAGGCCAAGCTGGGCTGACCGCGGCCGTGCCCGGCTGGCGGCTGCGACTCGCCGCCCGGGCGGTGCTCGGTGGTGGCCTGATCGCCTACCCGACCGAGGCGGTCTACGGGCTCGGCTGCGACCCGATCGACCCGGGTGCGGTGCTCGACCTGCTCGCGCTCAAGTCACGTCCGGTGCACAAGGGGCTGATCCTGATCGCGGCCGACTACGCCCAGCTGCGGCCCTATGTCACCGAGGTCGCGACCGAGCGCATGGCCGAGGTGCTGGCCGGATGGCCTGGTCCGCGCACCTGGCTGCTGCCGGCGCGACCCGAAACTCCGCCGTGGCTCACCGGCGAGCACCGGACGCTGGCGGTGCGCGTCACCGCCCACCCCGTCGCCAGCGCGCTGTGCCAGCTGACCGGGCCGCTGGTGTCGACCAGCGCCAACCCGGCCGGACGCCGCCCGGCGCGCGATGCGCTGACCGTGCGCCGCTACTTCGGCGACGCGCTCGACGCCGTCGTCACCGGACCGGTCGACAAGAGCCGGCGGCCGAGCGCCATCCGCGACGCCGCCAGCGGGCGGCTGCTGCGCGCCGGTTGAGCCGCTGACCGCGTGATCCCGTTCGGCGCCATCCTCGCCGCGCTGGTCCCGGTGTTCTTGCTGATCCTGATCGGCCACGCGATGAAGCGCGGCGGTTTCCCGGGTGACGGTTTCTGGGAACCGGCCGAGCGGCTCACCTACTTCGTGCTGTTCCCCGCGCTGCTGGTCGGAAACCTGGCGCGCGCGCCGCTGGCCGACGTCGCCCTCGGCCCGCTGGCGTTGGCCGTGGCGGCGAGCGTGCTGCTGGTCACGGTGGGCCTGCTGCTGCTGTGCCGCCGGCTGGCCACGGACGGGCCGGCCTTCACCTCGGTGGTGCAGGGCGGCATACGCTTCAACACCTACGTCGGGCTGGCCGCGGCCGAGGCGCTGCTCGGCACCAAGGGACTGACCCTGGCAGCGGTGGTCATCGCCGTGCTGGTGCCGCTGGTCAACGTGCTGTGCGTGACCGTGCTCAGCCGTCACGGGCGCGCCGGCGCGCCGGGCTGGGGCGCGTTGCTGCGCGGCCTGGCACGCAACCCGCTGATCCTCGCCTGCGTGCTCGGTGTTCTGCTCAACATCAGCGGCCTCGGCCTGCCGTTGGGCAGCAGCGACGTGCTCGACATCCTCGCCAGCGCGGCACTGCCGCTCGGCCTGCTGGCGGTCGGGGCCGGGCTCGACGCCCACGCCCTCCGTGGTCGCCGCGGTGCGCTGGCAGGGGTCGCCGCGGTGAAGCTGGTCGGGCTGCCGCTGGTGGTGGCCGGGGCGGCGTGGCTGTTGGCGCTGCCGGCCGCCGAACGCGCCGTCGCGGTGCTCTTCGCGGCCCTGCCGACGGCCCCCTCGGCCTACATCCTCGCGCGCCAGATGGGGGGCGACGCGGAACTCATAGCCGGCATGCTGACCCTGCAGACCGTCGCCGCGGTGCTGACCCTGCCGCTGATGCTTGCCTGGCTGGCCTGAGTGGGCGCGGCTACTTCTTGCCGCCCTTGTCGAGCGCGGCCTCGAGCTGCTCGCACAGCGCCCTGAGCACCGCCACCCGGGCGTAGCGCTTGTCGTTGCCCTCGATCAGCGTCCAGGGCGCCAGCCGCGTGCTGGTGCGCTCGACCATGTCGTTGACCGCGTGCTCGTATTCGTCCCAGCGTTCGCGGTTGCGCCAGTCCTCGTCGGTCAGCTTCCACGCCTTGTGCGGCGTCTGCTCGCGCAGCCGGAAGCGCTCGAGCTGCTCGTGCGCGGTGATGTGCACCCAGTACTTCACCAGCACCGTGCCGAACTCGACCAGCTGCTCTTCGAAGTCGTTGATCTCGGCATAGGCGCGCATCCACTCGGTCTCGGTGGCGAAACCCTCGACCCGCTCGACGAGCACGCGGCCATACCAGCTGCGGTCGAAGACGGTGATGCGCCCGGCGCGCGGCAGGTGGCGCCAGAAGCGCCACAGGTAGTGCTGGGCGCGCTCCTCGTCGGTCGGCGCGGCGATCGGGATGACCTGGTAACTGCGCGCGTCCAGCGCCGCGGTGATGCGCCGGATCGCTCCCCCCTTGCCGGCGGCGTCCCAGCCCTCGAACAGCAGCAGCGCCGAGAGCTTGCGCTCACGCGCGGCGCGGTGCAGCTTGTTCAGTCGCCCCTGGTAGCGGTTGAGCTGCTGGTTGTACTCCTTCTTGCCGTACTTCTTGGTCATGTCGAGGCTCGACAGCACCGTCGGCATGTCGTTGCTTCCGCCCTCCGACGCATCCGCCGCGGCGCTCTCGTCCCCGTCCTCGCCTGCGTCGGCAAGCCGCTCGGCGGTCTCCTCCTCGGCCAGCGCCGCCTCGGCCTCGCGATGGGCCTGGACCACCGCCGAGCTACGGCGGGTGCGGCGCAGGTGCTTCTCGATCGACTCGCTGATGAGGGTGCCGATCTGGGTGCTGCTGTAGCCGAGGTCGAAGCCCTCGATGATCTTCCACGGCGCGTGGCCGGTGCTGGTCTTGCGGATGGTGCGCTCGGCCGCCTCGATGAAGCCGTCGTAGAGGCGCCAGTGCTTCCAGTCGGTCTCGGTGACGCGCCAGCTCAGTTCCGGGTCCTTCTCGAGCTTCTTGAAGTGCTTCTTCTGCGACGCCTTGTCGAGGTGCAGCCAGAACTTGAGGATCAGCGCGCCGTCGTCGGCCAGCCCCTTCTCGAAGGCGGAGATGCGGTCGAGCTGCTCGTCGAACTCGGCCAGCGGTGCGTTGTCGATGACCCGGCGCAGCACCGGGTTGGAGTACCAGCAGCTGAGGAACAGGCCGATCTGGCCCTTCGATGGCAGGTCGCGC
>JBFIFF010000087.1:0-7177 GCA_041602955.1 Gammaproteobacteria bacterium
CGCCGGCCTTGTCGAAGGTCTTGGAGTTGAGGATCTCGCTGAGCACCACGGTCTCGCGGTGCTCGTTGGGAATCTCCAGGCCGATCACCGGCTTGCCCGGAATCACCTCGACGATGCGCACGCTGATCACCGACAGCGCGCGCGCCAGGTCCTTGGCCAGGTTGGTGATGCGACTCACCTTGGTGCCGGCGGCGAGGCTCAGCTCGAAGCGGGTGATCACCGGCCCCGGGTGCACCGCGTCGACCTCGACCTCGATGCCGAAGTCGCGCAGCTTGAGCTCGACCTGGCGCGACATGGCCTCGAGGGTCTCGGCGGTGTAGCCGCCCTGGGTCGGTGGCGGCCCGTTGAGGAGCGCCAGCGGCGGCAGGGCGTCGCCCTCGGCCCGGAACAGCGGCACCTGCTTCTCGCGCTCGACGCGCTCGCTGGGCTCGATCTTCTTGACCACCGGCTCGATGCGCGTGGGCTTGCGCTTGCTGCGCTTCCTGGTCTCCACCCGGGCCGCCCTCTCGCGCTCGCGGCGCGCGCGACGCCCGGCCAGGCCCTCGCGCAGTGCGTCCGCGCGTGCGCGCAGCCAGGCGAGGAAGCCGAGGGTCTGGCGCCCGGTCTGCTCCATCAGGTTGAGCCAGGAGAGCCCGGTGGCCAGGGTGACACCGGTCAGGAACAGGGCGAGCAGGAACAGCGTGGCGCCGAAGAAGCTGAACGCCCCGACCAGCGCGGCGCCGATGACGTCCCCGAGCACCCCGCCGGCGTTGAGCGGCATGGCCAGGGTCGGGTGCTCGAAGTGCAACCGGGCGAGGCTGCTGCCGGCGGCCATGGTCACCACGAAACCGGCCATGCGCAGGGCCAGGTGCGCCCAGTCGATGCCGCCGTCGGGCAGTGTGCGCCGGGTCGCCAGCCAGCCGCCGTGGGCGATCAGCACCGGGAACAGGAACGCCATGTAGCCGAACAGGTAGAGGGCGATGTCGGCGAACCAGGCCCCTGCCACCCCGCCGCTGTTGCGCACCTCGCCGGTCGGGCCGCTGTAGGACCAGCCCGGGTCGCCCGGGTGGTAGGTGAGCAACGCGATCAGCAGGTAGAGGGCGATGGCGCCGACGATGAACAGCGTGCCCTCACGCGCGGCGCGCGAGAGGTGCCGGGTGAAGCTGCTGCCCTGGGCCTGCTTTTGACTCGCCTGACTCACCAATGTCCTGGACCTGGCCGTGGCACGCCGGGCGCGGTGCCGCGGCGCTGCGTCACTTTACCGGTATGGGGCCTTTGCGTAGTATCGGCAGCCTTTCGGGCAGCCAATCCGGTACCGTCACGGCACCTCCGGAACGACGCGCCGACGGGCCGGAAAATCGGGAAACGATTATACACATGAGCGACGTCAAGCATTGCCGCCTGCTGATCCTGGGATCGGGTCCCGCGGGCTACACCGCGGCGGTCTACGCCGCCCGAGCCAACCTCGAGCCGGTCCTGCTGACCGGCCTGGAACAGGGCGGGCAGCTGACCACCACCACCGACGTCGACAACTGGCCCGGCGGCAGGGAGGGGCTGCAGGGCCCCGAGATGATGGAGGAGATGCGCATGCACGCCGAGCGCTTCGACACCGAGATCATCTTCGACCACGTGCACACGGTCGACTTCTCGCAGCGCCCGCTGCGCCTGACCGGCGACGCCGGCGCGTACAGCTGCGACGCGCTGATCATCGCCACCGGGGCGTCGGCGCGCTACCTCGGCCTGCCCTCGGAGCAGGCCTTCCGCGGCAAGGGGGTCTCCGCCTGCGCCACCTGCGACGGCTTCTTCTACCGCGGCCGCCAGGTCGCCGTGGTCGGCGGCGGCAACACCGCCGTCGAGGAGGCGCTCTACCTGTCCAACATCGCCGAGAAGGTGACCCTGATCCACCGCCGTGACACCTTCCGCGCCGAGAAGATCCTGATCGGCCAGCTGATGGAGAAGGTCGAGCACGGCAACGTCGAGCTCGCCCTCGACGCCACCGTCGACGAGGTGCTCGGCGACGATTCGGGTGTGACCGGGGTACGCATCCGCAGCACCAAGGACGACGCCACGCGCGACATCGACGTCCATGGCCTGTTCATCGCCATCGGCCACACCCCGAACACCGGCATCTTCGACGGCCAGCTGGAGATGGAGGGCGGCTACATCGTCGTCCGCGCGGGCCGCGAGGGCAATGCCACCGCGACCAGCGTCGAGGGGGTCTTCGCCGCCGGCGACGTCGCCGACCACGTCTACCGCCAGGCGATCACCTCGGCCGGGACCGGCTGCATGGCCGCGCTCGACGCCGAGAAGTACCTCGACGCCCTCGCCCAGCAGGGCAGGTAGCCCGTAGCGCCCGCACGCCCTACTCCTCGATCAGCACCGGGGTGCCGACGGCCACCCGGTCGAACAGCTCGATGACGTCGGCATTGGCCATGCGGATGCAGCCGTGCGAGCCGGGCACGCCGAGCGCGACGTCGTCGGGCGTGCCGTGGATGTAGATGTAGCGGCGCATGGTGTCGACCTTGCCGAGGCGGTTGCGCCCCGGCTCGCAGCCGCTGAGCCAGAGGATCCGGGTCAGGATCCAGTCCCGCTCCGGTCCCGCGGCGCGCAGCGCGGGGCTGTAGATCTCACCGGTCGGCCGGCGACCCACGAACACCGTCCCGGCGGGGCAGCCGGCGCCGATGCGGGCGCGAACGACGTGGCGACCGCGCGGCGTGCACTCGCTGCCGTAGAGCTCCCCGGGGCCGTTGGCGGCGGTGGACACCGCGTAGCTCGCGAGCGTCGCCCCGCCGCTGAGCAGGCGTAACCGCTGCCGCCCGAGGTCGACGTGGATGGCGTCGCCGCCTTGGTTCGTTGAAGGGATGGCCGAGGACATAAATAATCGTTATATTGGCGTCACCGAAAGTTATCTGGTCGCCTCGAGAACGGGCATGTGACGCGCCAGAAGCGCTCCAGCCGGCAACGGATTGGCCACGGAACGACCGATTATGATCCTGAACACGAGTATACGCAGCTTCCTGCACGCCGCCCGGCACCTGAGCTTCTCCGTGGCGGCACGCAAGACCTACATCTCGCAACCGGCCGTCTCGGCGCGGATCAAGCGCCTGGAGGAGTACTTCGACGTCGAACTGTTCGAGCGCACGCCGGCCGGGCTGCGCCTGACCGCCGCCGGCAAGATCTTCTTCGACTATGCCCAGCGTCTCGAGCAGCTGGTCGCCGAAGCCGAGCGCGCCGTCAAGGACATCTCCGAGGGCGACGACGTGCACCTGTACATCGGCGCCAACCGCTCCGCCACCTCGGTCATGCTGCCCGAGCTGCTCGGCCACTTCAGCCACGCCTGCCCTGACGTGCGTGTGCGCACCGAGCTGCAGTCGCCCGACCAGTTGCTCGAGCGGCTCTCCTACGGCTTCCTCGACGCGGTGATCGTCGAGCAAGCGGTCGACGAGGAGCGCTTCCACGTCACCCCGCTGCTCAAGGACGAGGTGGTGGTGATCTGCCTGCCCGACCACCCGCTGGCGCAGAAGGGCCGGATCAGCATCGAGGAGCTGTGCCGCGAACCGCTGGTCACCAACTCGCCGATGTCCGGCACCCGGCAGATGCTGCGCGAGCGGCTCGACCTGCACGACAAGAACGACAATGACCTGAACATCATCATGGAGTTGCAGAGCATCGACCTGGTGCGGCAGATGACCGAGACCCGCCACGCCATCGGCCTGGTCTCGCGGCTGGTCATGTCGCAGGGCACCGCCGGCAAGGATTTCGTGATGCTGCAGATCAACGACGAGCCGATGATCCGCGTGTTCAGCATGGTGACCACCCACAAGAGCCTCGAGCGGCCCAACGTCCGACGTCTGTGCCAGATCGCCACCGAGATCTACGAGGAGGAGATGCTGTTCCGGCCGTCGGCCTCGCGCAACGCCTGAGCCGTCGGTTCTCCGTGGCCTGACGGGTCCCGGCAGGTGCCGGCCCCGCGCGTTCCGGCCCTCCGCACCGGGCCGCGCTGACGCGCCGGCCCTGCGATCGGTTATCTTGCGTCCCATGCCTGCGGCATCGGAACGCACCCACGGTGACTCGGCCTGGAACCCCGGGATCGATCCGGGCATCCCGCCCGAATACCGCGCGCTGGAGACCCTGTTCCGTCCGGAGTCGGTCGCCAGCCGCCTCGAGGACGCCCAGGAACTCGCCCAGCTGACCGGCCTGCTCCACCAGGAGCTGGTGCGCTTCCGCCCCGAGCGGCTGGTGCTGCACGAGTTGATCGTCCGGGTCACGGCCGAGATCGTCGTCGCCGAGGGCGAGGCCGAGGAGGTCTTCGGCCGCAACTTCCGGCGCATCGTCGACACCATCCATGCGCGCTACGTCGCGCCGCAGATGGATGCATTGCGCCGCCGCCACGACGCGCTGGTCGAGGAGGCGGCACGGCAGGCGGAGACGGTCCTCGCCGACACGCTCTACGCCCCCGCACCCGAACCGCCCCCACCGACGCGCCCGGCCTGGCGTCGCCTGTTCGGCACACCCGCGGCGCCCGTCACGCCCCCGGAGTCCACCCCCGAGCGCGAACGTCGCATCGTCTCGGCCTACCGGGAACGGGCCCGCGACTCCGGGGATCCGGCCGAGCGTGCGCTCTACCGCGCCCTGCACCGGGTGCTGGGCTGCATGCTGACCACGCGCGGCCGCATCGGTCCGGACCGGCCGTTGCTGGTGGGCCTGGTCGCCACCCTGTTCGGCAACACCCACGGCAGCCGGGTCCTAGGCCAACTACTCGACCCGCTGGTCGACGCCGCCATCGAGCAGGAGGGCTACACCCGCATCCGCACCCAGCCGGCGCCGATCCTGATCAGCCTCAAGGGCGCCTCCGCGGCGGGCAAGAGCTCGCTGCGGCCGATGATCAAGCAGCTGATGCGCGAGAAGGGCATCGAGCCGGATGGCTACGCCACCATCAGCCCGGACGTCTGGCGGCGCGCCCTGCTCGACTACGACGGCCTCGGTGCCGCCTACAAGTACGCCGGCCCCCTGACCAGCCGGGAGGTGATGGTGATCGACGGCAAGCTGGACCGCTACATCCGCCGCCGCGCCAGCCGCGATGCCACCGTGCCCCACTTCCTGGTCGACCGCTTCCGCTTCGACAGCTTCTCCAGCGACAAGGTCGAGCGCGTACTGCACAACACCTACGCCCGGTACGTGGACACCATGTACATGTACTTCGTGGTCACGGCCCCGGAGGAGACGGTCGAGCGCGGCTGGCGGCGTGGCCTCGAGCGCGGCCGCTACAAGGCGGTGGAGGACTTCCTCGGCCACAGCGTCGAGGCCTACGTCGGCATGCCGCGCCTGCTGTTCAAGTGGCTGATCTACGAACGGCCCCGCTTCCGCTTCTTCTTTCTCGACAACATGGTCCCCAAGGGGACCTTCCCGCGCACCATCGCCGAGGGCGACCGGGATGCGATGACCGTCTACCGGCCGCTGGGGCTGGTCGACATCGAGCGTTACCAGAAGATCGACATCCGCGCGCGCACCCCGGCGGAGGTCTACCCGCCTGCCGCAGAGCTGGAGGTGGAGCGCAACTGCGACTTCCTGCGGCAGTGCCTGCGGCAGATCCCGCGGGTCGACTTCGTCGACGAGGCCTCGGGTGTCGCCTACGCACGCAGCCACGACGGGCAGGTCGAGCTGCTGGACGCCGCCCTGTTCGAACGGGTCACGCAGGACGCCGAGACCGCGCGCCTGTTCCGCGTCGTGGCGCCCGACCTCGGGGCGCAGGCCTCCTGAAGCTCGACCCCATCGCCTGACCGAAAAGACGAGAGGCCGGCACGGGCCGGCCTCTCGCAGCGGCGTCGGTTTCGTCTCAGGCCGACTTCTTCACCGCGCCGGCGGCCGTGCTGTAGCTGTCGATCTGGTCGAAGTTGAGGTAGCGGTAGACCTCGTCCTCGACCGCCTCGAGCCCCTGCACCTGCGCCAGGTACTCCTCCGGGGTCGGCAGCTTGCCCATGCGGCTCGCCACCGCGGCGAGCTCCGCCGAGGCGAGGAACACGTTGGCACCGGCACCGAGGCGGTTGGGGAAGTTGCGCGTCGAGGTCGAGACCACGGTGCTGCCCGGGGCGACGCGGGCCTGGTTGCCCATGCACAACGAGCAGCCCGGCATCTCCATGCGCGCGCCGGCCTTGCCGAAGGTGCTGTAGACCCCCTCGTCGACCAGCTGGCTCTCGTCCATGCGCGTCGGCGGCGCGACCCAGAGCCGGGTCGAGACCTGGTCGTCGCTGCTGTCGAGGATCCGGCTCGCGGCCCGGAAGTGGCCGATGTTGGTCATGCACGAGCCGATGAACACCTCGTCGATCTTGGTGCCCATGACCTCGGAGAGCGGCTTGACGTCGTCCGGGTCGTTCGGGCAGGCCAGCAGCGGCTCGGTGAGCTGGTTCATGTCGATCTCGATCACCGCGGCATACTCGGCGTCGGCGTCGGGCTCGAGCAGCTGCGGGTCGGCGATCCACGCCTCCATGGCGTCGGCGCGGCGCGCCAGCGCGTCGGCGTCGCCGTAGCCCTCGCTGATCATCCAGCGCAGCAGGGTGACGTTCGACGACAGGTACTCGATGATCGGTTCCTTGTTCAGGCGGATGGTGCAACCGCCGGCGGACCGCTCGGCCGAGGCGTCGGAGAGCTCGAAGGCCTGCTCCACCTTGAGGTCCGGCAGCCCCTCGATCTCGAGGATGCGACCCGAGAAGATATTCTTCTTCCCCTTCTTCTCGACGGTCAGCAGCCCCTTCTGGATCGCCGCGTAGGGGATCGCGTTGACCATGTCGCGCAGGGTCATGCCCGGCTGCAGCTCGCCGGTGAAGCGGACCAGCACCGACTCGGGCATGTCGAGCGGCATCACCCCGATGGCCGCGCCGAAGGCGACCAGGCCGGAACCGGCCGGGAAGCTGATGCCGATCGGGAAGCGGGTGTGCGAATCGCCGCCGGTGCCGACGGTGTCGGGCAGCAGCATGCGGTTCAGCCAGGAGTGGATGATGCCGTCGCCGGGACGCAGCGCCACCCCGCCACGCTCCTGGATGAACTGCGGCAGGGTCTTGTGGGTGGTCACGTCGACCGACTTCGGGTAGGCCGCGGTGTGGCAGAAGCTCTGCATCACCAGGTCGGCCGAGAAACCGAGGCAGGCGAGCTCCTTGAGCTCGTCGCGGGTCATCGGGCCGGTGGTGTCCTGGGAGCCGAC
>JBFIFF010000088.1:0-7167 GCA_041602955.1 Gammaproteobacteria bacterium
CACCGTCGCCATGCTCTCGCGCCTGTGCGGCATCCTGGCCGCGGCCCTGATCGCCTCGGCGATCCTGGTGGTCTGCCAGATGGTCGTCATGCGCTACTTCCTCAACGCCTCGACCGTGTGGCAGACCGACTACGTGATCTTCGCGCTGGTCGGCGCAACCCTGATCGGCAGCCCCTACGTGCTGCTGACCAAGGGCCACGTCAACGTCGACCTGCTGCCGATGTTCCTGCCCCACCGCGCGCGCGTGGTGCTCGCCCTGATCGCCTGTTTCGGCGGACTCGCCTTCTCGCTGGTGCTGGCCTGGACCGGTTACGCGCTGTTCCACGAGGCGCTCGAGGGTGGCTGGCGCACCGAGACGGTCTGGGCCCTGCCGCTCTGGATCCCCTACCTCGCGCTGCCGGTCGGCCTCGGCCTGCTGGTGCTGCAGTACGTCGCCGACATCATCGCGCTGCTGACCGGCCGCGACATGCCGTTCGCGATGGAAAGACACAGCCCATTCGAGGGAGAGTGACGTGGAACCGCTCACCATCGGCGTACTGATCGCCATCGCCACCATCGTCATCCTCGCCACCGGCATCCCGGTCGCGTTCGGCCTCGGCCTGGTGGCGATCGCCTTCCTGGTCATCTTCGAGGGGGTCGGCGCGATCGGCTTCGTCGCCGAGACCTTCTACTCGGGGCTCGCCGAGTTCACGCTGGTCTCGATCCCGATGTTCATCGTCATGGGCGCCGCGGTCGCCTCCTCGCCGGCCGGCAAGGACCTCTACGAAGCGCTCGACCGCTGGCTCAACCGGGTGCCCGGCGGGCTGGTGATCTCCAACCTCGGCGCCTGCTCGATCTTCGCCGCGCTCTCCGGCTCGTCCCCCGCCACCTGCGCGGCGATCGGCAAGATGGGCATCCCGGAGATGCGCAACCGCGGCTTCCCGGACGGGCTGGCGACCGGGTCGATCGCTGCCGGCGGCACGCTCGGCATCCTGATCCCGCCGTCGATCACCATGATCGTCTACGGCATCGCCACCGAGACCTCGATCGGCAGGCTGTTCCTCGCCGGCCTGATGCCGGGACTGCTGCTCACCGCCCTGTTCATGGCCTGGGCACTGTTCATCGCGCATCGTCACGGCTATTCGCTCACGGAGATGGCGCGCCAGGTCAGCTGGGGCGAGAGGCTGCGCATCCTGCCTCGCGTACTGCCGTTCCTGGCGATCATCGTCGGCATCCTGTACGTGCTCTACGGCGGCGTCGCCACGCCGTCGGAAGCAGCCGGCGTCGGCGCCATGTTCTGCCTGCTGCTGGTCGCGGTGATCTACCGTATGTGGAAGCCGCGCCACATGTGGACGATCATCTCCGACTCCATGCGCGAGAGCGTGATGATCCTGATGATCATCGGCGCCTCGGCACTGTTCAGCTACACCCTCTCCTACCTGTTCGTGACCCAGTCGGTCGCCGAGGCGATCGCCCTGCTGGAGGTCAACCGCTGGGTGCTGATGGGGATCATCAACGTCTTCCTGCTGATCGCCGGCTTCTTCCTGCCGCCGGTCGCGGTGATCCTGATGACCACGCCGATCCTGCTGCCGATCATCACCCAGGCCGGCTTCGACCCCTACTGGTTCGCGGTGATCCTGACCATCAACATGGAGATCGGCCTGATCACGCCTCCGGTCGGCCTGAACCTCTACGTCATCAACGGCATCGTGCCCGACGTGAAGCTCACGACCATCCTCATGGGCGCGCTGCCGTTCATGCTGTGCATGGTGCTCGGCATCGTGATCCTCTGCGTCTTCCCCGGCATCGTCACCTGGCTGCCCGACCTGCTGATGGGGCCTGGCTGATGGCGGCACGCTGGCTGGAGAAGCTCTGGGACTCGGTCGCCGACCGCGGCCGCGACCTGCTCAACCTTCCCGGCGACCGCGACCCGGTCGCGGCCCTCGGCACCCTCTGCCACCAGCTGGTCGAGGGCGCCGGTGAGGCGTCGGGCACGGCGCTGGCGCGAGAGGCGCGACTCGGCATCGAGGCGCTCGACGACGCCGGGCGCACCGCGTTCCTCGAGCGACTCGCCAGCGACTTCGGACCCGACCGCGAGGCCATTCTCGCGGCCGCGCAGGCCTACCGCGACGCCCCGAACGACCTCGACGCCTACCTGCGCCTGACCGAGGTGGTCGAGGCGCCGCGCCAGGAGCTGCTGCGCCGCATCAACCGCGCGCCGCACGCCACCGCCGCGCTGGTCGCACTGCGCGCCCACCTGCTGCGGGTGCTGCGCAAGCACCCGCACCTGCGCGTGGTCGACGCCGACTTCCGCCACCTGTTCGGCTCGTGGTTCAACCGCGGCTTCCTCGAGTTGCGCCGCATCGACTGGGATGCGCCCGCGTCGGTGCTCGAGAAGTTGATCGCCTACGAGGCCGTGCACGCGATCCACGACTGGGGTGACCTGCGCCGCCGCCTGGCCGACGACCGCCGTTGCTTCGCCTTCTTCCACCCGGCCCTGCCCGACGACCCGCTGATCTTCGTCGAGGTGGCGCTGGTGCGCGGCCTGCCGGAGGCGGCCGCACCGCTGCTCGACCACGACGCCCCGGTGCTCGACCCGGGACAAGCCGACACCGCGGTCTTCTACTCGATCAACAACTGCCAGGACGGCCTGCGCGGCATCTCCTTCGGCAACTTCCTGATCAAGCAGGTCGCCGCCGAGTTGGGCGACGAGTTCCCGGGCATCGACCGTTACGTGACGCTGTCGCCGCTGCCGCGCTTCCGCGAGGTGCTCGATGGCCTCGACGCGAAGCATGCGCCGCTCGACCGCGCCCGCGCCGAAGCCCTGCTCGCCGACTTCGCCGACGACCTGCGTGCCGCGGCGCCTGACACCGCGTCGGCGGTCGACGCCCTGCACGAACTGCTCCGACACCCGCTCGAGAGGCAGCCCCGTGACCTCCTCGGGCCGCCGCTGTCACGCCTCGCGCTCGCCTACCTCACGCGGCTCCGGCGCCGGGCGTCGGTGTTCGACCCGGTCGCGGCGTTCCACCTCGCCAACGGGGCCCGGCTCGAGCGGATCAACGCCTTCTCCGACCTCTCCGCCGAGCGGCTGCGCGCGTCGTACGGCGTCATGGTCAACTACCTCTACGACCCGGCCCTCGTCGAGAGTCACCACGAGCAGTTCATCACCGAAGGCGCGGTGGCCGTCGGCAAGGGCCTGCAGAGGGAACTCAAGCGCATCGACGCCGCGCTCCAGGCCGCCGAGATGCCGGTCCCGGTGGTGACCGGCACAGAGCGCGCGTGATCGGCAGCCCCGCCGAGACGCAGGCCTGGCTGCATGGAGCCTTCCCGCTGGTCGCGGCGATGGGCCTCGAGGTGGTCGAGCTCACCCCCGATCGGGTCGTGACCCGCGTGCCGCTGGCACGCAACCACAACGTCCACGGCACCGCGTTCGCCGGCACCCTCGCCGCCCAGGCGATGCTGACCGGCTGGCTGGTGCTGACCCGCGACCTCGAATCCGCCGGGGTCGACGCCCTGCTGCTGCAGCGCGAGGCGACGATCCGCTACCTCGCCCCGATCCACGGCGACCCGATCTGTCGCTGCCGCATCGGCGCGGAGCGCCTTGCCGCCTTCCGCGCGGAACTCGTCCGCAGCGGCAAGGCGCGCCTCGACGAGGAGGTCGAACTGCTCGACGGCAAGGCGGTCGCCGCGGTGCTCACCGCCGGCTACAGCGCCCGGCTGCGGCGCTGACGGCTCAGACCAGGAACGCGCCGATCATCGCCGCGACGATCGCCATGAACGGCAGGCCGTAGAGCAGCACCTCGCGCAGGCCGCCGCTCGTGACGGGCTCCGGCCAGCCCGGCCGCATGAAGCCGAAGATCACGCCCCGCTCCGGGTGCCGCTCGAGATTCCACAGCAGGCCCGCGCAGCAGTAGAGCACCGACGAGGCGAACAGGTTCGGCAGCCAGGTCTGCGGGTAGTAGCCGTCGCGCAGCAGGATGTAGCCGTCGTAGGACCAGCTCGCCGAGAACAGCCACAGGCATGCGGCGAGGTAGAGGGCGGCGGGTCCCGCCCGCCGCCGCAGGCCGAGGTAGAGCGTGCCGACGCTCCACGGCGCGGTGGTGAAGGTGAGCAGCGACATGAAGCCGGCGTCGACGTAGTCCCAGGTCGGGTCGCCGGTGTACGGAGCGATCACCACCATGCCGGTCGCGGCGACGACGAAGGTGGTGAGCTTCCACGGCTGGAACAGGTGGCTGCGGTAAGCCGCCGTGAGCAGCGTCAGGTCGCGCCGCCGGACCACCGTCACCAGCGCCGCCGCGAGCATCGCCAGCAGCCAGGTGGCCAGGTAGGCGCTCTCGCCGGCGGAGATCAGCACCCCGGCTCCCGTGCGAGCCGCGCCTCGACGACCCCGGGCGTGCAGCGCAGACGGACCGTGTCGCCCTCCCCCGTCGCCATGGCCTCCGGTGACGTATTCTCCGACCACGCCAGCGCCCCCGCGAGCAGCCGCTCTCGCCCGTCGACCTCGACCGGGTACGGCATCCCCCAGTGTGCCGTGCCGCGCATGAAGGCGTAGACCCGCCGCGCGGACCAGGTCGTCGAGACGCGGAAGTCCCCGGCCTGCGGCAGCGGCTGCCGGGTCGCGGCCGACTCGTCCTGCGCCTCGGCAGCGAGCGGCCCGTCGTCCGCGATGGCGTCGACGAACAGCGCGACCCCCCCCTGCGCCAGCCGCGCGTCGTGGGCGGCGCCGTCGGCCCCCGGCTCCAGCGCGACCCGCGCCCGGGCGACGACCGGCCCGGCATCGATCTCCGGCGCGACCCGGTGCAGCGTGATCCCGGTCTCCGCGGTCCCATCGCGCAGCTGCCAGAAGAGCGGCACCGGACCGCGGTAGCGCGGCAGCAGCGACGGGTGCAGGTTCAGGCAGTCGCGTGCTGCAAGAGCGCACAGGGATTCAGGCAGCACGCGGCCGAAGCAGGCGACGAGGATGAAGTCGGGCGCGAGGTCGGCGACCCAGGCCGCGACGTCGGGGTGGGTCACGTCGCCCACGGCGCGCACCGCAAGCTCGCGCTCGGCGGCGCGCGAGGCGAGGGTCGCGCGGTGATCGCGGCTCGACAGCGCGAGGATGGCGCGCGGGTCGTACAGCCCGTCGACGCCGACACCGACGAGCTCGACGCCCGCAGTGACCAGCGCCTCGAAGACGGCCGTCGCGAACGGCGACTCGGTACCGAGCAGCAGCGTCCGGGCCGCCGTTCCACCGGACGGCGTCACGCCTCGGTCCGGTCGCCGCGTGGATCCTCGCACGGCAGCGGTGCGTCGAGCGTCCCGGAGGCGACGAGTTCGTCGACGAAGCCGAATCGGGCCAGGTCGGTCATGCGCTGCGGGTAGAGGATGCCGTCGAGGTGGTCGCACTCGTGCTGCACCACGCGGGCGTGAAAGCCCTCGACCTCGCGCTCGATCGGGTGACCGTGGGGGTCGTGGCCAGAGTAGCGGATGCGCGCATGGCGCGGCACCCACCCGCGCAGGCCGGGGACGCTGAGGCACCCCTCCCACCCCGCCTCCACGGCATCGCCGAGCGGCTCGATCACCGGGTTGACCAGCGCGGTCTCGGGCACCGGCGGCGCGTCGGGGTAGCGCGGGTTGACCTGGCAACCGAAGACGACGACGCGCCGCGGCACGCCGATCTGCGTCGCGGCGAGACCGGCGCCGTCGTTCGCCGCCATGGTCTCCCACAGGTCGGCGACCAGCGCGTGGAGCTGCGGGGTGTCGAACGTCTCGACCGGGGTCGCGACCAGGCGCAACCGCGGGTCGCCCATGCGCAGTACGGTGCGGACGGTCATGCGTCCATTGAGGACCGCGACGTGCCCGAATGCAAGGCGGAGCGGGCCGCGCCCATCAGCCCGGCGTCGGCGCTCCTTTGCCAGAGCGACCGCATTCCGCGCGACCACCGTCCCGCTCAGCCCCCGCCCTCGACCACGGCCCGGCCCACCCCGGCGAGCGAGAACCGGTCGTTGGCCATCTGCGGTATCCTCCTCGACGACGCGGCCGCCCCCGGGCGGCCAACCCGAAACCTAACCCAGCCGGCCGATCTGGAGCGACACGCCATGCCCCCCGCCCCCGCCGTCGATCGCCTCGCGGAGCAGCTGATCAGGCCCCGCAAGGGGCTGCCGCCGGTCAACGACTGGGACCCCCCGTTCTGTGGCGACATGGATCTGCGCATCGCCCGTGACGGCAGCTGGCACTACCTGGGCACGCCGATCGGCCGCCAGGCGCTGGTGCGGCTCTTCTCGACCGTCCTGCGGCGCGATCCGGACGGCGGGTTCTACCTCGTCACCCCGGTCGAGAAGGTGCGCATCCGCGTCGACGACGCGCCGTTCGTCGCCGTCGGCCTGGAGGTCGAGGGCACGGGCGAGGCGCAGCACCTGACCTTCGTCACCAACGTCGGCGACCGGGTCACCGCCGACGCCGCCCATCCGCTGCGCGTGGAGTTCGCCGCCGACGGCGAGCCCGCCCCGTACGTGCGCGTGCGCGACCGCCTCGATGCCCTGGTCTCGCGTGCGGTCTACTTCGACCTGGCGGAACTGGGCCACGCCCGCGCCGGTCCCGCTGGCGTGGAGTTCGGGGTATGGAGCAGTGGCTGCTTCTTCGGCCTCGGCCATCTCGACGAGGCGCCGGAGTAGCCGGGCAGCCCAGGGAGAACCGAAAGCATGCGGATCGTCGTCATCGGGGCCGGCGTCATCGGCGTCACCACCGCCTGGCACCTGGCGCGCGACGGCCACGAGGTCAGCGTGCTGGAGCGGCGCGAGGGGCCGGGTCTGGAGACCAGCTTCGCCAACGGCGGGCAGATCTCCTCGGGCCATGCCCTGCCGTGGTCCTCGCCGCAGGTCCCCGGCCAGCTGCTGCGCTGGCTCGGCCGCGCCGACGCCCCGTTCAAGTTCCGCCTGCGCGCCGACCGCGAGCAGCTGGGGTGGAGCCTCCGCTTCCTGCGCGAATGCCTGCCTTCACGCCACCTGCGCAACGCGGCGCACAGCCTGCGCCTGGCGCTGTTCAGCCGCGCCGAGCTGGACCGCATCCGCGAGGAGACCGGCATCCGCAACCACCACCGCGAGGCGGGCATCCTGTGCGTCTACACCGACGAGAAGGCCTTCGCCCACGGGCGACAGGTCGCCACCTTCCTCGCCGACCACGACGTGCGCCAGGAGATCCTGCTCGGCG
>JBFIFF010000089.1:0-7089 GCA_041602955.1 Gammaproteobacteria bacterium
GCCGCCCACGCGCAAGGCGCTGGTCCCGATTCACGTGATCGGCCTGTGCGGGGTCGGACTGGTCGCCGCCATTCTCGTTGCCGGCGGCGTTCTCATCACCAAGCAGCTCACCAATTCCGCCAGCAGCGTCGATGCGGTGCTACCGGCAACAAGGCAATGGCGCAGGAGGCCGTCGGCCTGTCGGCTGCGGTCATCCCGGTGTTCGAAACGGAGCTGCGGGTGATGGCGCACCTAGTTCGCCTGCAGGAGACCATCACCCCGCTGCAGGTGCTGATGACGCAGTACCTGGCAGAGGTCGGTGACGTGCAGCCGGACGACCTGTCCGCTGCCATGCAGCTCCTGACCGACTCGGTAACGCGGCTCGAGGCGGACTGGCCAGAGAGCTATCCCGAGGACATCCTCAGGCGCGTGGTCGGGGCTTCCGGCGTTCTGAGCGACATCGTCAGCGAGGTCGTCGAGACCGACAGCCCCGCCCAGCGCGCAGACATGACGCTCGAGGTCCAGGATATCCTGGCAGCCGCCGTGGATGCCATTGCGAGCATACGCGAGCACGTCACCGCGCGGGTGCAGGAAGTGGGCGTCGAGGTCCAGGCCCACGCCGAGAGGACGAGCGCCGCGGCGGTGGACATGGCCGAGCACGCGGGCGACCTGACGGATTCCCTGGACACGGTGCAATGGCGGGTGCGTGCCATCCTGGTTGCGGTGCTGGTGGTCGCGTCCGTGGTCCTGACCCTCGGGTTCCTGATCCTGCGTCGCCGGCTCAGCTACACGGCAGAGCTGGTGGAACGGCTCGCCGACGGCGAGGTCGAGACCTCGGTCGGGGTCGCGACACGGGACAACCTGGGGCGGGTGCTGGACGCCGTGCACCGGCTGATCGTCTCGATGCGCGACCGGGCATCGCTTGCCGAGCGCATCGCGCGCCGTGATCTGGCGGGGCAGTTCGAGTCGACCTCCGATCGCGACACGCTCGGCAAGGCCCTGCGCGGCATGCTGGAGAACCTGAACGCCGACGTGGGCCAGGTATCTTCTGCGGCCAGCACCCTCGATGGTGAGGCACGCCAGATGGCCGCGGGCAGCACGCAGCTCGCCCGGGGCTCGGCGGAGCAGGCGGCAACGATCAGCGAGATCGCGACCGCCGTGGAACAGCTCGCCGAACAGACTCGCAGCAACGCCAGCCAGGCCCGCACCGCCCACGAAACCGCCGACGAGGCCCGTGGGCTGGCCGACGAAGGGGCCGTTGCAATGACGCGCCTCCAGGAATCGATGCGCGAGACCGAAGACGTTTCCCGCGAGATCACCTCGGTGGTCACGCTCATCGACGAGATTGCCTTCCAGACCAACCTGCTGGCGCTCAACGCCACCATCGAGGCGGCCCGCGCGGGCGAGGCCGGCACCGGGTTCACGGTGGTTGCAAAGGAGGTCCGGGCGCTCTCGCAACGCTGTGCCGAGGCGGCCAAGGACACCTCGCGGCTGCTCGTTCGATCGTCACGCAACGTCCAGGACAGCCGCGAGCGGGCCGACGAGACCGGACGCTCCCTCACCTCCATCGCCGAGGCCGTTGCCCAGATGGCGGAGAAGATGGAGGAGATCGTGCGCGCGAACGAGGAACAGGTGCGCGGCATCGAGGAGATCAACAAGGGGCTCAGGGACGTCAACGACGTCACCCGTCAGACCCAGACCGAGGCCGAGCGCAACGCCACGGTCGCCAGCAGCCTCACCGAGCAGGCGCGCACACTGGCCGGGATCGTGTCCGCCTTCAAGCTGCAGCAGATCCACGCATGAGTGCCGTCGCGGTGGACGAGACGGTGCTCGCGCGAGTCGACGAGCTCGAGCGCGAGCTGCGCGCGCTGCGCACCCTCCTCGCGCCGGCCGAGGCTGCGGCGCACGTCGATTCGAAACCGGAAGCGGAAGATCTGCTGCTTTGTCGCGCCCGCGAGCGCACCCTGGCCGTCGCCCTGACCGTGGTGTCGGAGGTCCTGCCCGCTGCGCGCCTGATGGATCTCCCGGATGCGGACGCATCGGTGCTGGGTGCACTCAACCTGCGCGGTGCTCCGCTGGTGGTGTACGACCTCGCCCAGCGCCTGGGCGAGGGGCGCTCGCCGCTCACGCGCACGGACCTGATCCTCGCCTGCGACACGGGCGGACGGCGCCTCGGGCTGAAAGTTGCCGCCGCGATGGATGTCGTCCACGCCGAGGTGACGACGATGTCCGGGGACGTCGCCAGTGACCTGGACGGCTCGCTGCTGCGCGGTGCCTTCGTGCACGGTGGCGAGCAGGTGGTGGTGCTCGACGTCGCGGCGCTCTCCGGAGCCGGGCGCCGATCCGGCGAGGCCAGGGGCTGATGACGGACGAAGTGCAGCGCCTCGCCGATGCCATCGCCGCGAGTCACGGACTCGTCCCCCGCGGGGACTGGCATACGGCCATCGACCGTGTCCTGCGGGACATGGCGGTGTCCGCGAGCGCGCTGCGCGGCCCCCTCGCTCCGACCCTGGTGGAGCGGGTCGCCGGGGCGCTCACCGTCCCCGAGACCTTCTTCATGCGCCATCGCGGCCAGCTCGAGCAGGTCACCGAGCACCTGGTCATGCGGCTTCGCCGGGGCGCGGCGTCCCTCGAGGTACTCTCGGCAGGCTGCTCCACAGGCGAGGAGCCGTATTCCCTCGTGCTCTGCCTGCTGCGCTCGCTCGGTGACTACCGTGCGGAGCAGATTCGGGTTCGTGCCTGCGACATCAGCCCCGATGCCATTGCCCGGGCCGGCACCGCGACGTACGGCAAGTGGTCGTTTCGCGACGTGCCCGACTGGTTGCTGGCTCGCCATTTCGAGACCACTCCCGAGGGCCGCCATCGCCTGACCGAGGACGTCCGCCAGCGGGTCGTCTTCCGGCAGTGTTCCATCTCGAGCCAGGTCGCGGACCTGGGCGACGGGTCCACCGATGCGGTGCTCTTTCGCAACGTGGGGATCTACCTGTCCGCGGAGCACCTCGCAGAGATCTACAGCCAGTTCCGCCGCATCCTGCGGCCGGACGGCCTGCTGGTGGTGGCGCCGAGCGACCCGCGCCCGCCGCGGGGCCTGTTCCAGCGCACGGATCACGAAAGCACGGGCATCTACGGTCCCCGCGCCGAGGGCGACTCGCCGTCGGCCTGGCCGCGGCGCGAGCGCCGCCGGCCTCAGCCCCCGGTCGCATGCGAGACCGTGGCGGCGCCGGGCGTGGTCGTCGCGCCGGCGCAGCCTGCCCCGCCAACGCCGGAGGCGATCCGGGCGCTGGCCGACGCCGGCGACCTTGCGCAGGCCATCGAACAGGCCGCGGCCCTCGTCACGGCCAGCCCCCTGGATGCGGAGGCGCATCTGCTGCTCGGCCAGATGCATCTCGCCGGCAGCCGTGTCGAGGACGGGCACGCGGCGATCGAGCACATGCGCCGGGCCGTATTCCTGGCTCCGGAGCACGCCCTGGCGCGCTTCTGGTACGCGCAGGCGCTGTTGGCCGGGGGCCGCCTCAAGAAGGCTCTCGTTCAGCTCGAGGCCCTGGGGCTGATCCTGCGTGAGCTGCCCGCGGACCGGCGCTTCGACGAGGCCGGGATCAGCGTCGCGGAGCTCAGCGCGGCGCGCAGCTTCCTGCTGGAGGGGGTGCAATGAGCGGGGCTGGCGAAGATCAGCGACTCGCGGAAGTGCTCGAGGAGCGCGCCCGCCGACTCGCCGAAACGGCACGGTCAAGCGAGGCACGCGTACGACTCTACGAGGTGGCGCTCGTGCGCATCGGCTCCCAGCACCTCGGCGTGCCCGCGGACCACGTGCGCGACATTGCGCCGCTCACGACCCTCACCCGGCTCCCCGCGCAGCCGCGGCTGGTGCGCGGACTGACACAGCTTCGCGGCCAGCTGATGAGCGTGATCGACGGGGCCGCGCTGGTCGAGGCCAGTGACGCCGGTTCGCAGGGCTTCGCCGTGGTCCTGGATGCCGAGCAGGGCCCGATCGCGCTCGCGGTCGATTCGGTCGAGGGATTCCGGCCGGTGTTCGCGGACGAGGTGGTCGACGGCCTGAATGCCACCACCCGACCCGTGATCGCGGCGACCCGCGATCTGGTCAGCATCCTTGACGTGCCCCGCATTCTCGAATCCGAGGGTGTCGTCGCCCGATAGCGGCACGAGACCGCAAGCCGACCGTACTTCCGACAGCGCACTCTCAACTTCTGGAACACACGTGAACGACCGGTCACAGGGAGAATGCGGACACGGCTCGCCCGATGGTGGACGCCGTATCGCAGCGTCCGCCCCTCGTCGCGCCGCTCGCCCGGGCGGTGCCGGCAGCGACGATGGTCGGGCGCGATCCGGCGCGGGGAGGCCGGAACCTGACGCCCCCGGACGGGGGCCGGACCGTGCCTGCGAGAACGCCGGCGCGAGTCATGGTGCGATGCCGGGCCTGAAGCACACCGAGAGACGGGCCGGGCAGTGAGCGCGCATCCGGAACTGCTGGCGGTCTTCCACGACGAGGTGGCGGAGACTCTGGACTCCCTGGCGCAGTGCCTGGAGACCCTGCGCAAGCCCACGGACGGCCATGCGAAGGAGGTCGACGCGGCCTTTCGCCATGCCCACAACCTCAAGGGCGCGGCACGGATGGTGGGCCACGACACCGTCGTGGCAATCACGCATACGATGGAGGACGTGCTGAGCGGGTACCGCGATTCGGGCGAGGCGCCGACCGCGGCGCTGGTGGCGACAATGCTCGAGGCGCTCACCGTCATCGAGCGCGCCGTGGAAGGTGGCGACCAGACAGCCGCTGCCCAGGGAGTCGTCGACAGGATGCTCGCGGGGGGCGGCGGTGACGGCGCGCCCGACGCGCCGCAGCCGGCGCTCGCGACACCCGTGCAGGATGTCGAGACGACCGCGGCCAACGTGGATGACGATCCCGCTCCGGCGCGCGCCGCGGCCCCGACGGCCGACACACCCCGAGGCGAGGAGGCCGGCACCGCCGCGCCGGCCGCAGCAGGAGAGGACACGTCAGGCACCGGCACCACCGGAAGCGTGCGCGTGGACGTGGCGCGGCTGGACCGTCTGATGGGGTACACGGGGGAGCTGCTGGTGGCGCATTCGGGCCAGGCCGCGCGGCTGGAGCGCCTGGAACGGCTCGCCGGTGCCCTGCGCCAGCACATGCGCAGCGTGCCTGCGGAGCAACGCGCGGAGCTCGAGCGGCTGTGGCGGGAGGCCGACGAGCTGGTGCTGGACACGCGCCAGGGCGTGCGTGCGTCAGGCTATCTCAACGACGAGATCACGACTGCCATGAAGCGCCTACGCATGCTGCCGCTCTCGGGGCTTGCGGCCCAGTGGCGGCGTACGGTGCGCGAGGCGTCGCAGGAGACCGGGCGCAGCGTCACGCTTTCCCTCGAAGTCGGAGACATCGAGGTCGACAAGCATGTCCTCGACGCCCTGCGCGACCCCATCATGCACCTGTTGCGCAACGCCGTGGGCCACGGTATCGAGGATGCTTCCGAGCGCCAGCGGGCGAACAAGCCGCCGGTAGGCAAGGTCGCGGTGCGCGCGCGCATCCACGGTGCCCGGGTCGCCATCAGCGTGACCGACGACGGCCGTGGCTTCGATGTCCAGCGGATCGCCGCTCGAGCCGTGGAGCGGGATCTGGTCGCGCAGCGTGACGTGGAGCGCATGTCCTCTGACGAGATGCTGGAGCTGCTGTTCCTGCCCGGATTCTCGACGGCCGACACCGTGAGTCACCTCAGCGGTCGTGGCGTCGGGCTGGACGTGGTGCGTAGCCAGGTCGAGGCGCTTGCAGGCGAGGTGCACATCGCCACGGACGCGGGCCTGGGCGGGGGAACCTTCGAGATGCTGATTCCCCTCAGCCTGGCCTCGGACCGCGGTCTTCTCGTCCAGGTCGGTGACACGGTGGCTGTGCTCGGGATGAATGACGTCGAGCGCACTCTGCTCGTGAGCACCACGGCGCTCAAGGAGGTGGCCAACGAGCAGGTGCTGGAGCTTGAAGACGGCGCGCCGCTGGTGGTGCGCTCCCTCGCCGGGGTGCTGGGAGAGACCGAGCAGCGCGCTGAGCGGTTCACGATCGTGGTGGTGCGCCACGGCCGTTCGCGGGTCGGCCTGATGGTTTCAGCGATCGTCGGCGAGGAACGGTTCGTGACCAAGCGCCTGCCCTGGAATCTCGGTTCGGTGCCCGGTGTGCAGGGCGGCGTGATCCTGGCCGACGGACGGGTGTGCCTGGTGCTGGACGTGGCGCACCTGGTCAATGCGCGTGCCGTCGCCATCGCCCCGCCCGCCGAGCCCGAGCAGACGAAGGTGACCAGGGTGCTCGTCGTGGACGACTCCGTCACCAGTCGGACGCTGGAACGCAACATCCTGCGCAGTGCCGGCTACGAGGTCGTGGTCGCCAAGGACGGCGAGGAAGGCTGGCAGACGCTGCAGAACACTTCCGTGGACCTGGTCGTGTCCGACGTGGAGATGCCTCGTTGCACGGGTCTCGAGCTGTCCTCGAGGATCCGCGGCAGCGAACAGCACCGGGACCTGCCGATCATCCTGGTGACCAGCCTCGGCAGTGAGGACGATCTGAGCGCAGGGGCCCAGGCAGGCGCCGACGAGTACATCGTGAAGGGTCAGTTCGATCAGCGGCAGCTGCTCGAGGCGGTGGCGCGCCTGACATGAGCACGCGAGGTGCAATCCGGGTTCTCATTGCCGACGATTCCGCGGTCAGTCGGCGGGTGCTGGCCGACCTCGTATCCGAGGCAGCGGACATCGAGGTCGTGGCCACGGCGACGAGCGGCAAGGCGGCCATCGAGGGCGCGGTGCGGCACGGTCCGGATGTCGTGCTGATGGACGTGCTCATGCCCGGTATGGACGGCCTCGACGCGACGCGTGAGATCATGCGCGAGGCGCCGTGCCGGATCATCCTGGTGTCGGAGCTGGTCGGTCGCCAGGCGGATCTGAGCTTCCGTGCCCTCGAAGCCGGCGCCCTCGACGTGATGCGCAAGCCATCCTACGAGGCGTTGCGAGACGGTGACGCTCGCTCGACGCTGCTGCGCAAGATCAGGACCTATGCCTGTGTGCCGGTGGTACGCCGCCACCGGCGGAGCCGCGACC
>JBFIFF010000090.1:0-7085 GCA_041602955.1 Gammaproteobacteria bacterium
AGCGTCGACGCGGAGTGGATGATCCCGCACTTCGAGAAGATGCTCTACGACAACGCCCAGCTGCTGCCGCTCTACGCCGAGGCGTCACGGCGCACCGGAGAGCCACTCTACCGCGACGCGGCCGCCACCACGGTGGCCTGGCTGGCGCGCGAGATGCGCGACCCGGCCGGCGGCTTCTACAGCGCGCTCGACGCCGACAGCGAGGGGCACGAGGGAAAGTTCTACACCTGGTCACGCGAGGAGATCGAACGCCTGCTGCAGCCCGACGACTTCGCCGTCGCGGTCGAGGTGTTCGACCTCGACGGCACGCCCAACTTCGAGGGGCGCTGGCACCTGCACCGCCACGACAACGGTGCCGCCGATCCGGCGGCCATCGAGCGTATCCGCGAGGCGCTGTTCGCGGCGCGCGAGCCACGGGTGCGACCGGGACGCGACGACAAGGTGCTGACCGCGTGGAACGGCCTCGCCGTCGCCGGTCTCGCGCGCGCCGGGCGCCTCCTCGGTGAACCCGCCTGGGTCGACCACGCCGCCGACGCCCTCGACTTCGTCCACCGCGAGGCGTGGACCGGCGACCGTCTGCGGGTGGCCTGGAAGGACGGCGCCGCCTACCTCGACGGCTACCTCGACGACCACGCCTTCGTCCTCGACGGGGCGCTGGAGCTGCTCCAGGCGCGCTGGCGCCGGAAGGACCTCGACTTCGCCGTCGCCCTCGCCGACGCCCTGCTCGAGCGCTTCGAGGACCGCGAGCGCGGCGGCTTCCACTTCACCGCCGCCGACCACGAGGCGCTGATCACCCGCCCGCGGCCGTTCGGTGACGACGCGGTGCCGTCGGGCAACGGTGTGGCCGCGCGCGCGCTCGCCCGCCTCGGCCACCTGCTCGGCGAGCCGCGCTACCTCGCCGCGGCCGACCGCACGCTCAGGGCCGCCGCCTCGCTGATCGACCAGGCGCCGTCGGCACACACCGGCCTGCTGCTGGCATTGGCCGAGCACCACGCGCCGCCAGCGCAGGTGGTCGTGCGCACCGAGGCGCTGGCCGAAGACGTCGCCGCCGGCGCCATGCGCTTCGTGATCCCGCCCGGCGAGACCGACCTGCCGGGCGCGCTCGCGGCCATGGCGCCGCGCGGCCCATTCACCGCGTACCTGTGCCGGGGCACGGCCTGCTCGGCCCCGCTCGACGACCTCGACGCGCTGCGTGCCGCGCTCGCCGTCGAGCCGCCGTCTGCTGACTCCGCTCCCTAATCCGAGACCCCGCAGAGCTCTCCGGCGGTGACCACGACCTCCGCCTCCGACGGCAGCACCAGCCCGGCGGCCGGGCCCAGCGGCTGGTAGCTGTCGGCGCCGGCGACCAGACGAATCGGCAGGCCGCCGCAGCCCGACTCGACCAGCCCGGTCACCACCGCCTCGCCGATCCCGCCGCTGCGCCGCCCCTCGTCGAGCACCAGCACCCGGCCGCAGGCACGGGCGTGGATCGCGACCGCGTCGTGATCGATCGGCGCCAGCCAGCGCAGGTCGAGCACCCGCGTGGCCAGGCCTTGGCGCTGCCCGAGCGTGCGCGCCGCGCGCAGCGCCATCGGCACCCCGTTGCCGTAGGTGACGACCAGCAGGTCCGTGGCCGCCTCGTCGTATACCCGCACAGCCCCGAACGGCACCGCGCTCCCGGGCGCCGGGTAGGCGGTCTCCCACAGGCCGTCGCCCGGGGCGTGCAGGTCGCGGGTCATGTAGAGGGCGATCGGCTCGACGAACACGACGACGCGACCGTCGACCCTGGCCAGCGCCGCGCAGGTGCGCAGCAGGCCCACTGCGTCGTCACCGCGGCTCGGGCAGGCGACGACCAGTCCCGGGATCTCGCGCAGCGCGGCGAGGCCGTTGTCGTTGTGGAAGTGGCCGCCGAACCCCTTCTGGTAGCCGAGCCCGGCGATGCGCACCACCATCGGGTTGCGGAACTGCCCGCAGGAGAAGAACTGCAGCGAGGCCGCCTCGCCACGCAGCTGGTCGACGGCGTTGTGCAGGTAGGCGAGGTACTGGATCTCGGGAATCGGCAGTGCGCCGAGCAGCGCCGCGCCCTGTGCCACGCCGAGGATCGAGGTCTCGTCGAGCAGGGTGTCGAACACCCGGCGCGCGCCGAAGCGCGCCTGCAGGTTGGGCGTGACGTTGTACACCCCGCCCTTGCGCGCGACGTCCTCGCCGAACAGCAGGGTCTCGGGGTGCTGCGCGAGCAGGTCGGTCAGCGCGCGGTTGACCTGCACCGCGAGGTGGCGCGGCGGGCCGTCCTCGGGCAGCCCGGCGTCGCCCCAGGCGCGTGCGCGCTCGGTGGCGAAGTCGGCACGCGTCGCCTCTCTGGCGACCGCGTCGGCGTGCAGCGGAGCGAGCGGCGCCATCACCTCGGCGCGGCTGGCGAGCGGCGCGGCGCCGAGCGCCGCCTCGGCCGCGGCCGTGACCCGGTCACGCGCCTCGTTCCACAAGGCGCGGAGCCCTTCCGTGGCTCGACGGCCCGTGGCCAGCAGCCACCCGGCCGTGCCGAGCAGCGGGTCGCGCGCCGCTTCGGCGGCGATCGTCTCGGGATCACGGTAGGCACTCTCGACGTCGCTGCCGGCGTGGCCGAGCAGGCGCACGACCGAGAGATGCAGGAAGGTCGGGCGCCGGGTACGCCGGCAGAACGCGACCGCCTCGGAGGCGGCCCGCCACGCGTCGGCGATGTCGCAGCCGTCGGCGGCGAACCAGGCGTCGCCGAACTGCGGGCGCAGACGGTGTTCGATCCAGCCGCGCGGCGTCGGCACGGAGATGCCCAGCCCGTTGTCCTCGCAGACGAACAGCACCGGCACCGGCAGCCGCTGGTAGGCGGTCCACAGCGCCAGGTTGAACGCCCCGGCGGCGGTGCTGTGGTTGGCGCTGGCGTCGCCGAAGCTGCACACGACGAGGCTGTCGCGCGGGATCGGGAGGGCCAGGCCTCGCCCGATAGCGATCGCAGTGCCCACCGCCTTGGGCAGGTGGCTGGCGATGGTGCTGGTCTGCGGCACGATCCACAGCGGCCGGCTGCCCCACACCTTGTGGCGGCCGCCGGCGATCGGCTCGTCGCGGCTCGCCACCATGCCGAGCAGGGTGTCGCGCACGCCGTCGACCGCGGGGTCGTGGCGCCCGCGCTCGAGCACCAGTGCCCCGCTGCGGTAATGCAGGAAGGCGGGGTCGGTCGGGCGCGTGAGCCGGCCGAGGACCGCGTTGCCCTCGTGACCCGCGCTGCCGATGGTGTAGTAGCCGATGTCGCGCCGGCGCAGCGCGCGTGCCGCGTAGTCGAGCTCGCGGCTGAGCAGCTGCGACTCGAACAGTTCCACCAGGTCCTCGCCCGTCAGGCCCGGCGGCAGCGTCGCCGGTGTCGCCGTGCCGGAGGGGGCCGCCGAGAGCAGCGCCTCGAGCCGTGCCGCGGGCGTCTCCTGCACGCCGGTGCTGCGGAGCTGTCCGCCCATCACGCCTGCGCTGCTGCCGGTTCGACCCTCACCGCGCAAGCATGCGCAAGCGTGCCGGCGCTGTCCATCGCCGGGGCGGCCGCTATACTGCGGCGCCCTGCCCCGCCGAGCCGACGCGATGACCCGCCCGGATTCCGCCCACGACCTGCGCGGCACCCTGATCGGCGGCGTCGCGATCCTGATGTGGGCCTCGCTCGCGGTGCTGACCGCCCACTCCGGCGGCGTGCCGCCGTTCCAGATGGTCGCGATCGCGTTCTCTGTTGCCTTCCTCATCGCCGCGCTGCGCTGGCGCCACGCCCGGCAGCGCATTGTCGACCGGCTGCGCCAGCCGCCCGGCGCGTGGCTGCTCGGGGTCGGCGGGCTGTTCGGCTACCACTTCCTGATCTTCTACGCGCTGAAGAACGCGCCCCCGGTCGAGGCCAACCTGCTCAACTACCTGTGGCCGCTGCTGATCGTGCTGTTCAGCGCACTGCTGCCCGGGGAACGGCTGACCTGGCGTCACGTCGCCGGCACGGGCCTGGGCCTGGCCGGCACCGCGGTGCTGCTCGGCGGCGGCCTGGCGTTCCGCCCGGAGCACCACGCGGGCTACCTCGCCGCGCTGCTCGCCGCCGTGACCTGGTCCGGCTACTCGGTGCTCAACCGCCGCTACGCCCACGTGCCGAGCGACGCCGTCGGCGGCTTCTGCCTGGCCGGCGCGCTGCTCGCCGCCGCGTGCCACGCGGCGTTCGAGACCACCGTCTGGCCCGACGGCGCCGTCGAGTGGCTGGTGCTGCTCGCGCTCGGCCTCGGCCCGGCGGGTGGCGCGTTCTTCTTCTGGGACCACGGCGTCAAGCACGGCAACCTGCGCACCCTCGGCGCCTGGTCGTACACCATCCCGCTGATGTCGACCGCTCTGCTCCTGGCCGCGGGGATCGGCGACCCGAGCCTGCGCCTGGCGACGGCCTGCGCGCTGATCGTCGGCGGGGCGGTGCTCGCCACCGACCGCCGGCAAGGAACTGAACCTAGGTCAATGTAGTGCGCACGGTGGGTGTGGCAGTCTCGACCCAGTCGTTTGCGAACCGGCGCCCGGCCGAGCCTCGCCGCGGTCCGCACCGAGAGAGGTGCGGCGGCCGGCGCGGGAGCCCGGGCCCGTTCGACCAAGACGTCGCATCATCCGCGCATGCAGCGAGCGTGCGCTGGAAGCACACTCAATCGAAGGAGAAGATTGCATGAAGAATCGCACTACCGTCCTTGCCGTGTCCGCGATGCTCGGCGCGTTCGTCAGCATGGAGGTCGCCGCGGCGACCGAGTGGAACGTCTCGCTGTGGGGTAAGCGCCGCGCGTTCACCGAGAACGTCGAGAAAATCGCCGAGCTCGTCGAGGCCAAGACCAACGGCGAGTTCAAGCTCAACATCTCCTACGGAGGGCTGTCGAAGTCACGCGAGAACCTCGACGGCATCTCGATCGGCGCGTTCGAGATGGCGCAGTTCTGCTCCTTCTATCACACCGACAAGAACCCGACGATCACGGTCACCGAACTGCCATTCACCAGGGACGTCTCGCTGGCGCGCATCGCCGAGATCTACACCAAGGTGCACGAGCACCCGATCGTCAAGAAGGACCTGGCGCGCTGGAACGCCACCATCCTGATGCCCACGCCGATGCCGCAGTACAACATCATCAGCAAGAGCGATCCGCTGCGCCAGCTCTCCGACTTCGAGGGCCTGCGCGTGCGTGGTCCAGGCGGCATCATGGGCGTGCTCGGCAAGCTCGGCGCGGTCAAGACCGGGGTGCCCTTCTCCGAGGTGCGTCAGGCGATGGACTCGGGGGTCATCGACGCGGCCTCGTTCGCACCCCACGCCCACCTCGCGACCAACAGCTACAAGGTCGGCAAGTGGGCCACCACCAACCTGAACCTCGGCACCGCCAATTGCCCGGTGGTCGTCAACACCGACGCGCTCAACGCACTGGCGCCGGCCCACCGTGACGCCCTGCTGGGCTCGGTCGACGAGGCGCTGGCCTACTACGTCAAGAACTACGACGAGAACACGACCGCCAAGTACGAGGCCGCGATCCGCGAATCGGGACTCACCCTGGTCACCTTCTCGCCGGAGCAGGTCGCCGAGCTCAACGAGCTGGCCGAGTCGGTACGCCAGGACTGGGTCGCCAGCTACCAGGATCAGTTCGACGCCAAGGCGCTGTTCGACTTCACCTCGGCGCTGTTCGCGCAGTAGGCCATTACCTCCCGGACCCGGACCGGATGCCTGGTCCGGGTCCCGGGGCCGGCGGGACCGGACCGGAGACCTGAACCCGATCCCGTCGGCTCGCACCGCCGCCGCCCAGCGAGACCACCATGTCCTCTGCGACCGTCATCGAAAACAGCACGCGCCTGAGTGCCGTCGACCGGCTGTTCTTCCGCTTCGAATCGCTGATGAACCTGGCCGGCGGGGTCGCCATCTTCCTGCTGGTGCTGCTGGCGACGGTCAATGTCCTCGGTCGCTGGCTCTTCTCCCTGCCGATCAACGGCTACATCGATTGGGTCGAGCAGGCGATGGCGTTCATCGCCTTCCTCGGCATCGCCTACACCAGCCGCCTCGGCGGCCACATCCGCATGGACATCGTGGTCGGCCATCTGCACGGGCGCCTGCTGTGGCTCACCGAGCTGGTCTCGGCCAGCCTGATGTTCCTGGTGACGCTGTTGCTGGTCTACGGCTCCTACCTCCATTTCCTGCGCGCCTACGAACTCGGCGACTCCTCGCTCGACATCCAGCTCCCCACCTGGCCCGCCAAGCTGGTGGTCCCGTTCGCGCTGACGGTCCTGGCGCTGCGCCTGCTGGTGCAGATCTGGGGCTACGCGCGCGCGGTGCGTGAAGGGGGCGACACGCCCGCCGCGGTGCCGCTGGTCGAGAGCGCAGCCGACGTCGCTGCCAAGGAAGCCGAGTCGGTCATGGGCGAGACGAACGATGCGGGGACGCAGCGGTGAGCGACCTGTTCACCGCCATGGGCAACATGGAGCCCATCACCATCGGCCTGTGGATCACCGGCACCATGCTGCTGCTGGTGGTCATCGGCGTGCGCGTCGCCTTCGCGGCCGCGATCGCCGGGTTCCTCGGCCTGCTGTGGATCTTCTCGGCGAAATACGGTTTCGAACGGGGCTTCCTCGTGGCCGTGAAGATGGCCGGGACCATTCCCCATTCCAAGGTCTCCACGCTGGCGCTCTCGCTGATCCCGACCTTCATCCTGATCGGCTTCCTCGCCTACCACGCCGGTCTCACCAAGGCGCTGTTCGAGGCGGCGAAGCGCTGGCTGGGCTGGCTGCCGGGCGGCATGGGGGTGGCCACCGTCTTCTCGACCGCCGGCTTCGCCGCCGTCTCCGGGGCCTCGGTCGCCACCTCCGCGGTGTTCGCCCGCATCGCGGTGCCGGAGATGCTCAAGCTGGGCTACGACAAGCGCTTCGCGGCGGGCGTGGTGGCGGCCGGCGGCACCCTGGCTTCGCTGATCCCACCGTCGGCGATCCTGGTGATCTACGCGATCATCGTCGAACAGGATGTCGGCGCGCTGCTGATGGCCGGCTTCCTGCCGGGGGCGGTCTCCGCAGTGATCTACGGCGGGCTGGTGATCCTGCTGGCCAAGACGCGCAAGAAC
>JBFIFF010000091.1:0-7063 GCA_041602955.1 Gammaproteobacteria bacterium
ACTGAACGCACCACGCGAGGAGGGAGCATGAGCGAACAGGTCCTGCAGGGCGAGGTCGCCCTGGTCACCGGCGCGAGCCGCGGCATCGGTCGCGCGATCGCGCTCGAACTCGGTCGCCTCGGCGCCACCGTGGCCGGCACCGCGACCAGCGCCGAGGGGGCCGAGGCGATCGGCGCGGCCCTGGCCGAGGCGGGGATCACCGGCAGCGGAGTCGAGTTGAACGTCGCCGACCCGGCCTCGATCGAGACCTGCCTGGCCGAGGTGACCGAGCGCCACGGGACGCCGACCGTGCTGGTCAACAACGCCGGCATCACCCGCGACAACCTGCTCATGCGGATGAAGGACGAGGAGTGGACCTCGATCATCGAGACCAACCTCTCGTCGGTCTACCGCATGAGCAAGGCGTGCCTGCGCGGCATGATGAAGGCGCGCGGGGGGCGCATCGTCAACATCGCCTCGGTGGTCGGTGCGATGGGCAACGCCGGGCAGACCAACTACGCCGCGGCCAAGGCCGGCATGGCCGGCTTCGCCCGGGCGCTGGCGCGCGAGGTCGGTGCGCGCGGCATCACCGTCAACACCGTCGCGCCGGGCTTCATCGACACCGACATGACCCGCGCCCTCGACGACGCGCAGCGCGACGCCCTGCTGGCGCAGATTCCGCTCAACCGCCTCGGGCAGCCGCAGGACATCGCCGCCATGGTCGCGTTCCTGTGCTCGCCGGCAGGTGCCTACATCACCGGGCAGACGCTGCACGTCAACGGCGGGATGTACATGGCCTGAGTGCCGGACCGTCTGCACCGAGCGGTCACCAACAGCCTGAAAGAGAAGGTATAATCGCATGGGGTCGCGCGGGGCGATCAGCGCGGTGGCGCAACTGGCCCTGCCCGTTGGATTTCAATACAATACCGCGACCGGCAGAAGCCCGGTCCACCACGTATGTCGGGAGGCAGACAAGACATGAGTTCCGTTGCAGAGCGCGTCAAGAAGATCGTCGTCGAACAGCTTGGGGTGAAGGAAGAGGAGGTCAACAACGACGCCTCTTTCGTCGACGACCTCGGCGCCGACTCCCTCGACACAGTCGAGCTGGTCATGGCCCTCGAGGAGGAGTTCGAGTGCGAGATCCCGGACGACGAGGCCGAGAAGATCACCACGGTCCAGCAGGCCATCGACTACATCGAAAAGAACCTCGGCTAAAACCGAACACTCGAAAGGCCGGGTCCCCGTAATGCAGGGGCGTCGGCCTTTTGTTTTGGCGCTGATGGCCGCGTGCCGGCGAAGGAGGGGGTCGTGAGCAAGAGACGAGTCGTGGTCACCGGGTTGGGGATCGTCTCCCCGGTCGGGAACAACGTCGCCGACGCCTGGGGCAACATCCTCGCCGGCAAGAGCGGCGCGGCGCCGATCACCGCCTTCGACGTCAGCGACTTCTCGGTCAGGTTCGCGGCCACGGTCAAGGATTTCGACGTCAGTCCGTACATCTCGCCCAAGGAGGCGAAGAAGATGGACACCTTCATCCACTACGGCATCGCCGCCGCCTGCCAGGCGATCGACGATGCCGGGCTGGAGGTGACCGAGGCCAACGCCGAGCGCATCGGCGTGGCCATCGGCTCCGGGATCGGCGGCCTGCCGGGGATCGAGAAGACCCACGAGTCCTACATGAACAGCGGGCCGCGGCGCATTTCGCCGTTCTTCGTGCCGAGCTGCATCATCAACATGATCTCGGGCAACCTGTCGATCAAGTACGGCATCAAGGGCCCGAACATCGCCATCGTCACCGCCTGCACCACCGGCACGCACAATATCGGCGACGCCGGTCGCATCATCGCCCACGGCGACGCCGACGTGATGATCGCCGGGGGCGCCGAGATGGCCACCTGCCCGACCGGTCTCGGCGGCTTTGCCGCGGCGCGCGCGCTGTCGACCCGCAACGACGACCCGCAGGCCGCCAGCCGCCCCTGGGACGCCGAACGCGACGGTTTCGTGCTCGGCGACGGCGCCGGGGTGCTGGTGCTCGAGGAGTACGCGCACGCCAAGGCACGTGGCGCGCGCATCTACGCCGAGCTCGCCGGCTACGGCATGAGCGGCGACGCCTATCACATGACCCTGCCGCCGGAGGGCGGCGAGGGCGCGATGCGCTGCATGCGCATCGCGCTGCGCGACGCCGGGCTCAATCCCGACCAGGTCGACTACATCAACGCCCACGGGACCTCGACCCCGGCCGGCGACAAGGCCGAGACCGACGCGGTCAAGAACACCTTCGGCGACCACGCCCACAAGCTCGCGGTCAGCTCGACCAAGTCGATGACCGGCCACCTGCTCGGCGCGGCCGGCGGTGTCGAGGCGGTGTTCAGCGTGCTGGCCATCGCCGACCAGACCGCACCGCCCACCATCAACCTCGACAACCCGGATCCGGAGTGCGACCTCGACTACGTCCCGCACACCGCGCGCGAGATGAAGATCGACGTGGCGCTGTCGAACTCGTTCGGTTTTGGCGGCACGAACGGCACGCTGCTGTTCCGTCGCCCGGGCTGAGGTCGCGGAGACGCGACCGGCTCCCGCGGGACGCTGGGCGTAGCGGGCACCGGTGCCGAAGACGCTCCTCCGTATCGCCGTCGGAACGCTGCTGGTTGCGGCGCTGGTCGCTGCGCTGGGCTACTGGCACTACCGCGACTTCCTCGCCACGCCGCTGGCACTGGGCGAAGAGGGCCTGGTGCTGGAGGTGCCGCGCGGTGTGGGCCTGCGCCGCATCTCCGACGATCTCGCCACCCGCGGGCTGATCGACGCCCCCGATCTCCTGGTGCTGCACGGCCGCCTGCGCGGTCTCGACACCGCGATCAAGGCCGGTGAGTACCGCCTCGAGCCGGGGCTCACCCCGCCCGCCCTGCTGGCCCTGCTCAGCAGCGGCCAGGTGCTGCTGCACTCCCTGACCCTGGTCGAGGGCTGGACCTTCGCCCAGGCCCTCGCCGCGGTGCGCGCGAGCCCCGTGCTGACCCAGACCCTAGAGGGGTTCGACCAGGCGGCGGTCATGGACCGCCTGGGCATGCCGGGCGTGCATCCGGAGGGGCGCTTCTTCCCCGACACCTACCGTTTCCCGCGCGGCACCAGCGACCTCGAGTTCCTGCGCCGCGCACACGACACCATGCAAGCCCACCTCGCGGACGCCTGGGAGAAACGCGCCCCGGGGCTGCCCTATGCCGACTCCTACGAGGCGCTGGTGCTGGCCTCGATCGTCGAGAAGGAGACCTCGCTGCCCGAGGAGCGTGACGCGGTGGCCGGGGTGTTCGTGCGTCGCCTGCACAAGGGCATGCGTCTGCAGGCCGACCCGACGGTGATCTACGGTCTCGGCGCGGCATTCGACGGCAACCTGCGCCGCGCTGACCTGCGCGCCGACACGCCCTACAACACCTACACGCGTCACGGCCTGCCACCGACGCCGATCGCGCTGCCCGGCTACGGCGCCATCGTGGCCGCGCTCAATCCTGCCGACGGCGCGGCGCTCTACTTCGTCGCCACCGGCGACGGGCGCCACGTCTTCGCCGAGACCCTCGCCGAGCACGAGGCCAACGTGCGCCGCTACCAGCTCGGCGGACGGCGTGGGTGAGCGGATGACGCGCGGACGGTTCATCACCGTCGAGGGGGGCGAGGGGGCCGGCAAGTCGACCTGCCTCGAGTTCCTTCGCGACCACCTCGAGGCCGCCGGGAGGCGCGTGGTGATGACCCGCGAGCCGGGCGGAACGCCGCTGGCCGAGCGGATCCGCGAACTGCTCCTCGGCCACCATGCCGGCGGCATGGCCGACGACTGCGAGCTGCTGCTGGTGTTCGCGGCCCGCGCCGACCACCTCGCGCGGGTGATCCGCCCGGCCCTGGCGCGCGGCGACTGGGTGCTGAGCGACCGGTTCACCGACGCCACCTACGCCTACCAGGGGGGCGGACGCGGCCTGGACGTGGCGCGCATCACGCAGCTCGAAGCGCTGGTGCAGGGCGACCTGCGTCCCGACCTGACGCTGCTGCTCGACCTGCCGGTCGCCGCCGGCCTGGCACGTGCGGCGGGTCGCGCCGAGGCGCCGGACCGGTTCGAGAGCGAGGCGGCCGGCTTCTTCGAGCGGGTGCGCGCCGCCTATCTCGAGCGTGCGGCCCGCGAGCCGGAACGGTTCCGTGTCGTCGACGCCGGTCGGCCCCTCGACCAGGTGACGGGCCAGCTGCGTGAGGTGCTCGATGCCTGGGACGGCTGAACACTACCCCTGGCACGCCGACGCCTGGAAGGCGCTGATCGCGCGCCACGCCCAGGGCCGCCTGCCCCACGCGCTGCTGATCGACGGCCCTCCCGGAACCGGACGCCATGCCTTCGCGCGTCGCCTCGCCGCGGCACTGCTGTGCACACGTCCCGACGCGACGAGTGGGGATGCCTGCGACGCCTGCCCGCCGTGCCGCCAGTACGCCAGCGGCAGCCACCCCGACTTCCGCCACGTGCGCCTGCTGCGCAAGGGCGAGTACCTCAATGGCAAGAAACGGGACCGGGACGCGACCCAGATCCTCATCGACCAGATCCGCGAACTGAGCGCGACGCTGGCGATGAGCGCCGGCCACCACGGCTGGAAGGTCGCGCTGATCGATCCCGCCGACACGATGGCGCCGGCCGCCGCCAACGCGCTGCTCAAGACCCTCGAAGAGCCGACCCCGCGCACCCTGCTGCTGCTGGTCGCGACCCATCGTGGGCGCCTGCTGGCCACCATCCGCAGTCGCTGCCAGGCGCTGACGCTCGCCGTGCCGCCGCGCGCCGAGGCACTCGCGTGGCTCGACGCGCAGGGCGTCGCCGACGCCGAGGCGCTGCTCGCGATGGCCGACGGCGCGCCCCTGCAGGCGGTGGCGCTGGCCGACGAGGGCGCGGCGAAGCTGCGCCGCAAGGCGTTCGACAGCCTCGTCGCCGTGGCCAGCGGGCGCGAGGATCCGCTCGTCGTCGCCGCGGCGTGGTCGGCCGCCGACACCGCACGGCTGCTGCGCTGGCTCGCGGGCTGGCTGGTGGACATGGTCCGCCTCAAGCAGGACCCGCGCGCACCGCACCTCGACAACCGCGACCTGGCCGAACGTATGCAAGGCGTGGTCGAAGAGATAGACTTGGTCTACTTGTTCGCACGGCTCGACGACCTGCAGCGCGCGCGTCGTCTGGTGGAGACGCAGGTCAACACCCAGCTGCTGTGCGAGGAACTGCTGCTCGGCTGGCAACCGGCGCGGACCACCTGAAACGGAGAGCACGATGGAGGATGGCAAGGTTTCGATGCCGACGCGTCAGGGCATCCTCTCCCTGACGATCAAGGACAAGCACGCGCTCTACGCGGCCTACATGTCGTTCATCAAGGGCGGCGGGCTGTTCGTGCCGACCAAGAAGACCTACAAGCTCGGTGACGAGGTGTTCATGCTGATCACCCTGATGGACGAGGCCGAGAAGCTCCCCGTCGCCGGCAAGGTGGTCTGGATCACGCCGCGCGGCGCCGAGGGCAACCGCGCCACCGGCATCGGCGTGCAGTTCAGCGACCAAGACCAGGGCGCGGCGCGCAACATGATCGAGAACTACCTCGCCGGCATGCTCAACAGCGACCGCGCCACGCACACCATGTGACTCCGGCGCCTCGTCGGCGCCATCTCTCCCGTACCCCGCGATGAAGCTGGTCGACTCCCATTGCCACCTCGACATGCTCGACCTCGAGCCGCATGGCGGTGAACTCGCACCCGTGATCGAGCACGCGCGGCGCCAGGGCGTGTGCCACATGCTCTGCGTGTCGGTCGGCATGGATGCGCTGCCGGCCATGCTGCGCCTGGTCGAACCGCTCGATGACGTCTCCGCTTCGGTCGGAGTTCACCCCAACGAGCAGCACGGCGCGGAACCCGAGGTCGACGATCTGGTACGCCTGTCGCGCATGCCCAAGGTGGTCGCGATCGGCGAGACCGGGCTCGACTACTTCCGCGTCGAGGGGCGCCCCGAGTGGCAGCGCGAACGCTTCCGCCGTCACATCGCCGCCGCGCGCATCGCGCGCAAGCCGCTCATCGTCCACAGCCGCGACGCCTTTGCCGACACCGTGCGCCTCATGAAAGAGGAGCAGGCGGCCGACGCCGGTGGGGTGATGCACTGCTTCACGGGCAACTGGGTCGAGGCGCGCCGGCTGCTCGACCTCGGCTTCGACATCTCGTTCTCGGGCATCGTCACCTTCAACAGCGCGCGCGACATCCGCGATGCCGCGACCCGGGTCCCGCTCGACCGCATGCTGATCGAGACCGACTCCCCCTACCTGACCCCGGTGCCCCACCGCGGGCGCAGCAACCACCCGGGGGACGTGCGCCACGTGGCGGAGTGCATCGCCGGCCTGCGTGGCCTCCCGGTCGAGGAGGTCGCGGAGGCGACCACGGCCAATTTCCAGCGCCGCTTCGGCGTCCCCCTCGGCCTTGACACGCCAGGGGTGATCACGTAAATTTCCCGCCTTTCCGGGGCTATAGCTCAGCTGGGAGAGCGCTACAATGGCATTGTAGAGGTCGGCGGTTCGATCCCGCCTAGCTCCACCAGTGTCCCCTTCGTCTAGAGGCCTAGGACACCGCCCTTTCACGGCGGCAACAGGGGTTCGAATCCCCTTGGGGACGCCAAGAAAAACAGGCGGTTAGCGCAAGCTAGCCGCCTTTTTTATTGCCGTACGTATTTTCAGTCCGTGGCGTCGCCGGTGTGCTGGTGACAAACATGCCCTCAAGCAACTCGCAATTGCTGATTTCTGCCTCTGAAGCCACGCTGCAGCTCAAAGTGATCTGGGGCATTACGACAGACGCTTCCACTCGAGCCGATTAGCCTACGAGCAGGACATCAGCCTCAAGGTGGTGGGCCACGCTCAGGCTCGAGCTGGCCGTCGATGCTCTCATCGCTGTTCTACTGATCGCTTTGATCAGAGGGATTTACCTAGGTGTCGTTAGGGCGGCCCTTCACCTTGTGTTTGAGCGTCGGTGGTCACCGATGGCCGGTCGACTTCACAGTGGCAGTCGACTGAAAATGTTCGGTCTGTATAGATGACAACGATCGGGTTAGTCG
>JBFIFF010000092.1:0-7037 GCA_041602955.1 Gammaproteobacteria bacterium
ACCAGCACCACGGTCTTGCCCTCGACGCCGAGCAGGGCGCGCGCCGTCTCGACCATGGTGTCGGTGCCGTGGGTGATCAGCACGCGCGTCTCGGCCGCGGCCGCGACCTGCTCGGCGATCAGCGCCCGGTCGGCGTCGTCGAGTTCGAGGCTGTCCTTGCGCAGCAGCGGGGTGACGGCGAACGGCACGCCGACGTTGGCCTCGGCCAGCAGCTCGGCGATCTGCGGCTCGCCGACCTGGAAGCTGCTCTTGGCGTCGAAGTAGACCTTGTCGATCGTGCCGCCGGTGGTGATGATGCGCACGCTCATCGTCCGTCCAGCCTACTTGAACGAGCCGTCCTGGGCGTCGCCGCCCGCCTCGTTCGCGCCCCAGTCGCCCTTCGGCTTCTCCCTGAGCGTCTTGCGCCACGCCTCGCTGCCGACCTCCGGGGCGCAGGCCGCGGCGAGGGAGACGAGGCGGGCGGTAGGGCGAGGCATGCGGGTCACCTGGGGACCTGGGTCTCAGGCCATTGTACGCCGCGTCCCGAACCAGTCGAACGTCGCCAGCTGGCGGTCGTGCACCCGGGAGAGCAGCAGCAGGGCGCAGACCGCGCCGAGCAGCGCCAGCGCCATGTCCGACTGGGTGTCCCAGACGTAGCCCTGGGTGCCGAGGAACGCCTCGGCCGCCGCGCCGGACAGCTCGGCGGCGAGCCACTCGAGCAGCTCGTAGAAGGCGCTCAGCGCCAGGCAGCTGGTGATCACGACGTAACCGAGCCAGCCGCGCCCGGCGACCACACGGTTGCGCCGCAGGATCTCGCGCGCCAGCACGGCGGGCACGAAGCCCTGGGCGAAGTGGCCGAGCTTGTCGTAGTTGTTGCGCGCGTGGCCGAGCCACTCGGCGAGGCGGTCGAACAGCGGCACCTCGGCGTAGGTGTAGTGGCCCCCGACCATCAGGATCACCGCGTGCACCAGCACCAGCGCGTAGGCGAGCGGGGTCAGCGGGTAGCGGGCGCGGGTCGCGGCCAGCACCGCCAGGCCGATCACCGCCGGCGCCACCTCCAGCACCCAGGTCAGGCGGTCCTTCGGGTCGATGCCTGACCAGACCAGCACGCCGAGATAGACCGACACCCAGCCGAGACGCCGCAGGCGCAGCGCGACGGTCACCCGGCCTCCTGCGCCGGCGTGGGCGCGTCCCAGGCGAACCACGCGTCGAGGCGCTCCAGCGCGGCCTCGAGCCCGGTCCGCTTGAGTGCCGAGAAGAGCTGCACCGTGGCCCCGGGGTGCAGGTCGCCGAGCGCCCTGCGCACCTGGAGGCGGCTCGCCTCGGCCGGGCCGCGCTTGAGCTTGTCGGCCTTGGTCAGCAGCACATGGACCGACAGTGCGCGGTGGGCGCACCAGTCGAGCATCTCGCGATCGTAGTCGGTCAGCGGGTGACGCACGTCCATCAGCAGCACCAGACCGGTCAGCGAGGCGCGCTGCTCGAGGTAGGCCGCCATCTCCTGCTGCCAGCGCCGCTTGATCTCGAGCGCCACCTTCGCGTAGCCGTAGCCCGGCAGGTCGACCAGGCGCCGCGCCTCGTCGATGCTGAAGAAGTTGATCAGCTGGGTGCGCCCCGGGGTCTTGCTGGTGCGCGCCAGGGCGCGCTGCTCGACCAGAACGTTGAGCGCCGACGACTTGCCGGCGTTGGAGCGCCCGGCGAAGGCGACCTCGAGGCCCGTATCGGGCGGGTAGTCGCGCGGCAGTCGCGCGCTCTTGAGGAAGTGGGTCTGGCGGTATCGGTTCAGCATCGGTTCAGCTTTCCTGGTGCATTGTCCGGGGTGGGCGTGACGGGGACAAGCGGAGTGGAACCGCCATCCGCGAGCATGGTCCGAATAGACCGTGGGAATCGACCCCAGACCGTCGTACGAATTTGACCGTGAAAGGATTTCGCTGTATATATCGCGAGCTTTCCGGCCCGGCTGCCGCAGGGTGAGCCGTCGACCGGGAGCCGGTTTCCTTACCAATAGATCCACAACCCGAGCAATGGGAGTCTCATCATGAAAAAGGTCCTCACCGGTTCCGCTGCCGCCATGCTGCTGATGTCGGGCGTCGCCCTGGCCGACGGCAAGGCCACCTACGAGAGCGCCTGCGTGGCTTGCCACAATCCGGCCATCGCCCCGACCATGAAGTCGCCGGGCCTTGGCGACAAGGACGCCTGGGCCCCGCGCATCGCCAAGGGGATGGATGCCCTCTACGCCAGCGCCCTCAACGGCGTGCCCGGCACCGCGATGGTCGCCAAGGGCGGCAACCCGAGCCTCAGCGACGACGACGTCAAGGCCGCCGTCGACTACATGGTCGGTGCCAGCAAGTAATCCGGGACATCCCGAGGAAACGTGATGAAGTACCTAGCCGCAGCCGCGCTGCTGCTCCTGGGCACGGTCGGGGGGGCGTTCGCCCAACAGAGCGACGCCCCCGCCGCTCCGCCCAAGCCCTGGGACGTCTGCGCCAGCTGTCACGGCGCCGACGGCAACAGCGTCAACCCCATCTGGCCCAAGCTGGCCGGCCAGGGGGCCGCCTACACCGCCAAGCAGATCCATGACTTCAAGGGGGGGCGGCGTGCCGACCCGCTGATGTCGGGCATGGCGATGGCGGTGCCGGACGACAAAGTCGACGAGGTCGCCGCCTACTTCGCCTCCCAAGCGGTGCAGCCCGGGGCCCCGGTCAAGCCCGAGCTGGTGGCGCAGGGCAAGCAGCTCTACGAGGCCGGCAACCCGACCACCGGGCTGACCGCGTGCGCGGCGTGCCACGGCCCGAACGGCAACGGCAATCCTGCAGCGAAGTTCCCGGCCCTCGGGTCGCAGCATGTGGCCTACACCATCAAGCAGCTGCAGATGTTCCGCGACGGCACCCGTGCCAACGACCCCAACCAGATGATGCGCGACATCGCCGCGCTGATGTCCGAGCAGGAGATCGAGGCGCTGGCGATGTACCTCAGCACCCTCTGACGCCGGTCCCCGCGGCAACGCACACGAGGCGGCCCGCGGGCCGCCTCGCCCTTTCCGGTCCCAGGCCCAGGGCGCGCGGTTGCACCCCGCAGGTGGCGCGCCGGAGAATGGGCCATAGAACGAACCGGTTCATCGCGCGGTCCAAGCTGCCGCGCCCCCGCATACTGGAGAGCCCCGGATGAACAGACGCGCCCTGCTGACCCTGGCCCTGCTGCTGCCGACGCTGGCCCTGGCCCAGGTGAAGATCAACCCCGACGAGGTCATCGAGTACGAGCCGGTGGTCCCGCCGATGGAGACCTCGACCGATGCGCAGGGCGTGGAAGTGGTGGAGCTGTTCTGGTACGGCTGCCCGCACTGCTACCGGCTCGAGCCTTATATCGAGCGCTGGATCGAGCACAAGCCGGACAACGTCGCCTACGTGCGCATCCCGGCGATCTTCCCCAACCGCCCGGCCTGGGAGAACCACGCCCGCGCCTTCTACGCCGCCGAGGCACTGGGCGTCGTCGACACCATCCACCGACCGCTGTTCGACGCCATCCACGCGCTGCGCCGCAGGATCGATGACGAGGACTCGCTGGCCGCGTTCTTTGCCGAACAAGGCGTCGACGAGGCCACATTCCGCAAGGCCTACCGCTCGTTCGCGGTCGACGGCAAGGTGCGGCGCGCCAAGGACCTGACCCGCCGCTACGGCATCGACGGCGTGCCCGCTCTGGTCGTCGACGGCCGCTTCCGCACCGGCCCGGCGCTGGCCGGGACCTACGCGCGCACCATGCCGATCGTCGACGCCCTGGTGGCGAAGGCGTTGGCGGAACGGACCCAGTCCGCCGCACGGTGAGCGGCCCCGGGGCACCCACCGGAACCCGCGGCCGCACCCTGCGTCGTGTCCAGGAGCTGGTCAGAAACCACCGCGCGCGCCGCGCGCCGGCACGCATGCCCATCGCGCCACCGGCCGGTCGTGCCGGCCACGACCGAACCCGGTCGCTGCAGCTCCTCAGTTACAACATCCAGGCCGGCATCAGCGGCACCCGCTACCGCGACTACCTGACCCAGAGCTGGCAACACGTGCTGCCGTCGGCGCGGCGCATGACCAACCTCGACCGCATCGCCCGGCTCGTCAGCCGTTTCGACATCGTGGGGCTCCAGGAGATCGACGCCGGCAGCCTGCGCAGCGGTTTCGTCAACCAGGCCGAGTACCTGGCCCACCGCGCCGGGTTTCCCAACTGGCACCACCAGCTCAACCGCGATCTTGGCCACTTCGGCCAGCACAGCAACGGCCTGCTGAGCCGCTTCCGCCCGACGACACTCGACACCCACCGCCTGCCGGGCCTGATCCCCGGGCGCGGCGTGCTCAGCGCGACCTTCGGCACCCCGCCCCACGACCTGCTGCTGCTGATCGTTCACCTCGCCCTGGGCCGCCGCGCCCGGCGCCAGCAGCTGGCCTTCATCGCCGAGCTGGCCCGCGATCACCCCCACGTGATCATCATGGGCGATCTGAACAGCCCGTTGCGCCAGTGGCAGGACGTCGGACCACTGCAGGAGCTCGGGCTGCACTCCCCGGCCCAGGACCTGCCCACCTACCCGAGCTGGCGTCCGCAGCGCGGCATCGACCACATCCTTGTCGGTCCGACCCTGCGTGTCAGCCACGTCGGCACCCTTCCCTACCACTACTCCGACCACCTCCCGATCGCGATGGAGGTGCAGGTGCCGGTGGGCATCGCCTTCGATTCGCTGCCTGGCGCCGGCCTCGCCATGTGATACCCTATTCCCACACCACGGAGAGGTGTTTACTCCAAGGAGGAGGTGGGACATGCGAAGTCCGTCGTCCCCCGGTGCGCTCGGTGTGGAACACGAACGGGCCGTTCTTGCGCTGTTCGTCGCCCAGGTCCAGCTGCCGGCCTGCCGCGATCGCTGCCGTCCCGACTTCGATGCCGCGCTCGCCGGTGAGCAGCCACTCGAACAGTTCGCCAACCGCCTGAGCCACTGCCTTGCCGAACGCACCCAGGAACCGGCCTGCGCCACGCTCCTGCGCCTGATCGACGGGGTCAGCCTGCCGCAGGAACTGCGCGACGAGGCCACCGCACTGCGTACCCAGCTCAGCGCCGAGGTCGGGGACGCGACGACCTTCGGCCGCCGCGTGCGCCAGCTCGCCGCCCTGATCGACGCGCTTCCGTCGCAACTCCAGCGGGAGAAGGACGCGGTCGCCGCGCAGCTGTCCGGTCTCGGCGACCGCCTGCATGCACTGCACCGCGTGCTCAACCAGGCCACCGACATCGGGACCGTCGCCGAGCAGGAGACCGCGGCGCTCGACCAGGCGGTCGCCAGCGAAGTGCATGGCCTGGAGGCGGAATACGACGCCGGCACCCTCGGCGACCGCCTGCATGCACGGCTCGATGCCATCGTCGGCCTGGTGCACCGCTACCGCGAGCGCGAGGTGCAACGATTCGCCGGGCTGCGCGTGCAGAACAGCACGCTCCACGACCGCGTGCGGGTGCTCGAGAACGCGATCGCGCAGTTGCAGGCGAACCTGAGCGCGCAGCGCGCCCGCGTGGTCACCGACCCGCTGACGGGGCTGCACAACCGCTTCGCCTACGACGAGCGGCTCGCGCATGAGCTGGCGCGGTGGCAGCGCTACCGCACCCCGTTCAGCCTGCTGCTGTGCGACATCGACCACTTCAAGAAGGTCAACGACCGGCACGGCCACCAGGCGGGGGACGAGGTGCTCAAGAAGGTCGCCAAGCTGCTCGCCAGCACGCTGCGCCAGAGCGACTTCATCGCCCGATACGGCGGCGAGGAGTTCGTCGTGCTGCTGCCGGGCACCCGGACGAACCACGCCGCGGCGGTCGGCGAGAAGCTACGCCAGCGGGTCACCGGGGCCACGATCGATCTCGGCACGACCACCCTCGGCGTCACCATCTCGTGCGGTCACGCAACGCTGGACCAAACGAGCGCCCCACCTGACACGCCCCTGTTCGAGCGGGCCGACGCAGCCCTCTACTCGGCCAAGTACAGCGGGCGCAACCGGGTCTGCGCCGGCTGACCGCCCCGCCCGGTCAACCGTCGACCAGGCGGCTGCGCACCACCACCGTCTCGTGCAGGGTGCGGTGCACCGGGCAGCGATCGGCGATCTCCAGCAGGCGCTGACGGGCGGCGGCGTCGAGCTCGCCCTCCAGTTCGATCTCGCGCTCGATGACGTCGACCCGTGAACTCTCCTGCGGGCAGTCGGCGCAATCCTGCGCATGCACCTTGGCGTGCTCCAGGCGGACGCGCACCCCCTCGAGCGGCAGCTTCTTGCGCTCGGCGTACATGCGCAGGGTCATCGCCGTGCAGGCGCCGAGCGCGGCGTTGAGCAGCTGGTAGGGGCTCGGACCCTGGTCGCCGCCACCGAGCGCGACCGGCTCGTCGGCGGCCAACGGATGCCCGCCGGCATCGATGTCGCAGACGAACCCCTGGGCGCCGATGCGCACCACCACCCGCTCCTCACCCGGGGTCTCGTCGCGCCAGGTGGGGGCCAGGGCGTCGACGTACTTGCCCGCCCAGGCGGCGATCACCGCGCCGACGTACTCGGCGTCGTCCGCATCGCTGAGCAGGTGATCGGCCCGGTCCAGGGTCACGAAGCTCTTGGGGTGCAGCGCGGCCTGGTAGATACGCGCGGCGTTGTCGATGCCGACCACGCGGTCCACGGGGGAGTGGAACAGCAACAGCGCGCGACCGAGGCGGTGGATGGCCTCACCCATCGACGTCGCCGCGAGATCGTCGAGCAGCGACTTGCGGATGCGGAACGGGCGCCCGCCCAGATCGATCACGGCTTCTCCCTCTTGCTCGATCCTGGCCCGGTGTTCCGCGAAATGGTGGACGACGTGCGCCGCCTCGGACGGTGCGCCGATGGTCGCAACGGCCTTGACCGAGGGCAGCGCCGCGGCTGCGGCGAGCACCGCGGTGCCGCCGAGCGAGTGGCCGACCAGGATCTGCGGCGCGGCGTGCTCGGTCTCGAGGTACCGCGCGGCGGCGACCAGGTCGGTGACGTTGGAAGAGAACGTGGTGGCGGCGAAGTCGCCCTCGCTGGCACCAAGCCCGC
>JBFIFF010000093.1:0-7006 GCA_041602955.1 Gammaproteobacteria bacterium
CGAGCGCCGGTTTTGCAGGGGCATCCTGGCGGGCGCGACGGTCGTCACGCCGTGCGGTGACGCCGCTGTCAGGTCCCGGCGATGCGTTCGTAGAAGCGTGCCCGGTAGAGCAGCCGCCTGCCATCCACGCCGTGGTCGCTGAACGCGCTGCGGCTGTGCAGCACGTTGTTGCACAGGATCCCCTCGCCTGGCCCGAGACGGTGCTCGAAGGCGTCCTCGACCGGGTCCTCGAGCAGCGTCTCGAGGCGCGCCACCGCGGCGCGCGTGGCAGCGTCGTCACGCCACGCGATGCTGACGGTGCGCGCGGTGTAGCGCAGGTGCAGGGCGGGGTGCTGGGCGTTGCCGAACAGCGCGAACACCGGGCCGCACATCGCCGGCCGCCGCTCGACGCCGTCCTCGACGTGGGCCGGGATGCGCATCGCCTCCGGGTGCATCAGCGCCGCGATCAGTGCCGGGTCCTCGTCGCGCAGGCGGATGTAGAGCAGCTCGGGGTCGAGCAGTCGGTTGACGCCCCCTTCGGCGGCGGGGCGCACACAGTGCAGCAGGAAGGCGCCGATGCGTCGTTCCGGCGGGTTGTAGTAGCCGTCGGTATGCCAGCGGATGGCGCGGTCGGTGTAGGGGATGAACTCGCCGGGCCGGCGCGAGTCGAGCACGCGGATGGCGCTCAGGCCGTCGTCGTCGGCGCCCGGATTGCGGTCGGGGGAGTGCAGGCCGAAGTGCTCGGCGAAGCGCAGGATGGCACCACGGCTCTCGCTCGGTGGACCCTGGTAGAGCGCCATGTTGGCACGCCGCACGCCCTCGAGCAGGGCGCCGTGCTCGGCGCTGGTCGGATGCTCCAGGTCGCGCAGTTCGACGCGCAGCGCGTCGAGGTTCCCCGGGACGCTTTCGAGCTTGCGCGTGCGCCAGGCGCGGTAGGCCGCGTCGTCGGCCAGATCGAACGGGTTGCCGTGCACGGGAGCCATGGATCGAGCCTCCCTCGCCTTGCGCGGCAGCGCAATACCGCCTTCGGGTTGGTCTATAATGCTGCGGTGCAAAAACCCGTGCGGTGCGAGACCCTGCGCACCCGCCAACCCCCCGGACCGAGCCATGAGCGTCAGGAACCTCGAATACCTCTTCCGTCCCCGGTCGGTCGCCGTGATCGGCGCCTCCAACCGCCCGCAGCGCGTCGGCACCGTGTTGATGCGCAACCTCCTCGAGGGCGGTTTCGAGGGACCGATCATGCCGGTCAACCCGAAGCACGCCTCGGTCGCGGGCGTACTCGCCTACCCCGACGTGGCCGGCCTGCCGGTGACCCCGGATTTGGCGGTGATCTGCACCCCGGCGCCCACCGTGCCGGGGCTGGTCGACGAACTCGGCCGACGCGGTACGCGCGCGGTGATCGTCATCACCGCTGGCCTCGGACGCCACCACGACGAGGCCGGGGTGTCCCTGCAGCTGCGCCTGCGCGAGATCGCCCACGGCCACGGCATGCGCCTGATCGGGCCCAACTGCCTCGGCCTGCTGGTCCCGGGGTCGGGGCTCAACGCCAGCTTCTCGCACGTCAGGGCGCAGCCCGGCCGGATCGGCTTCGTCTCGCAGTCGGGCGCGCTGGCGACCTCGATCCTCGACTGGGCCGGCTCCAAGAACATCGGCTTCTCGCACTTCGTCTCCCTCGGCGACGCCCTCGACGTCGACTTCGGCGATGCGCTGGACTACCTCGCCGGCGACCCCGGCACCCAAGCGATCCTGCTCTACATCGAGTCGATCCACGAGCGGCGCACCTTCATGTCGGCGGCGCGCGCCGCCGCGCGCATCAAGCCGGTGCTGGTGATCAAGGCCGGTCGCGTCGCCGAGGGGGCGCAGGCGGCCGCGTCGCACACCGGCGCGCTGGCCGGCGCCGACAACGTCTACGACGCCGCGATCAGCCGCGCGGGCATGCTGCGTGTCTACGACTTCAACGAGCTGTTCGCCGCGGTCGAGACCCTGGCGCGACTGCCGTCGTCGCTGCGCTCGTACGGGGATCGGCTGGCGATCGTCACCAACGGCGGTGGGCCCGGCGTCATGGCGGTCGATCGCCTGATCGACCTCGGTGGCACGCTCGCCGAGCTCGCGCCGGAGACGGTGGCGAAGCTCGACGCGGTGCTGCCGCCCACCTGGTCGCGTGGCAACCCGGTCGACATCATCGGCGACGCGCCGGGCAGCCGCTACGCCGCGGCGCTGGAGATCCTGCTTGAGGCCAAAGAACTCGACGCGGTGCTGGTCATGCATGCACCGACCGCGATCGCCTCGAGCACCGACGGGGCGCAGGCCGTGCTCGACACCCTCGACAAGGCCAGGGGCAAGCACGGGAAGTACGTGCTGACCAACTGGATGGGTGAGGTCGCCGTGGCCGAGGCGCGCGAGCGCTTCGCGGCGGCCGGCATCGCGACCTACCGCACGCCCGAGAGCGCGGTCGGCGCGTTCATGCACATGGTCCACTACCGGCGCAACCAGGAACTGCTGACCGAGACGCCCCCGTCGGCCCCGGAGGAATTCCGGCCGGCGACCGCGACCGCACGCCTGGTGATCGAGAGCGCACTCGCCGCCGGGCGCGACATGCTCGGCGAGGCGGAGGCCAAGGCGGTCTTCTCCGCCTACGCCATCCCGGTGGTCGAGACCCACGTCGCGGCCGACGCGAAGGGGGCCGCGACGGCCGCGCAGCGCATGGGCTTCCCGGTGGCACTGAAGGTGCTCTCCGATCGCATCAGTCACAAGTCCGATGTCGGCGGCGTGGTCCTCGACCTCGACTCGGCCGACGCCGTGCGGAGCGCGGCCGAGGGCATCGTCGCGCGCGTGGCCGCGCTCTTCCCGGACGTCCCCACGCCGCGCTTCACGGTGCAGAAGATGGCCCGCATGAAGGGGGCGCAGGAGCTGATCATCGGCGCCACCACCGACCCGATCTTCGGCCCGGTGCTGCTGTTCGGGCAGGGTGGCACCGCGGTGGAGGTGATCGCCGACCGCGCCGTCGCGCTGCCGCCGCTGAACATGAGCCTGGCGCGTGAACTGATCCGCCGCACCCGCGTCTACCGGCTGCTGAAGGGCTACCGAGACACGCCGTCCGCCGACCTCGATGCCATCTGCCTGACGCTGATCAAGGTCGCGCAGCTGATGGCCGACCTGCCGGAGGTGGTCGAGCTCGACATCAATCCGTTGTTCGCCGGCCCCGAGGGCGTGCTCGCGCTCGACGCGCGCATCCGCGTCGCTCCGGCCGAGTGCAGCGGCCCCGAGCGGCTGGCGATCCGCCCCTACCCGAAGGAGCTCGAGGAACGGTTCGAGCTCAAGAGCGGCCGCGAGGTGCTGCTGCGGCCGATCCGCCCCGAGGACGAGGCAGCCCACTACACCTTCCTCGGCAAGCTCGCGCCGCAGGACATCTACTACCGCTTTTTCGGCGTCATCAACCCACGCATGGAGCACCGCGAGATGGCGCGGCTGACGCAGATCGACTACGACCGCGAGATGGCGTTCATCGCCGCCGCCAAGGGCGAGCGTGGCGAGGCGGAGACCCTCGGCGTGGTGCGCACGCTGACCGACCCGGACAACACCGTTGCCGAGTACGCGATCATCACCCGCACCGACCTCAAGGGGCAGGGACTCGGTCGCAGGCTGATGCAGAAGATGATCGATTACTGCCGGGCGCGCGGAACCCGGGAGATCGTCGGCCAGATCCTGCCCGAGAACCGGGCGATGCTCGGTCTCGCCAAGGCGCTCGGCTTCAGTGCCGCGCACGATCCGGAGGAGAACGTCACGGTGGTGCGGCTCACGCTGCAGCCCTAGGCGCCGCGCTGCAGCCTAGAGCCCCAGCAGCACCCGCACGTGGGCGGCCGCGCTGCGGCCGAGCGCGGAGAGCGCGTAGCCGCCCTCGAGCGTCGAGACGATCCGGCCGCCGGCGTGGCGGTCGGCCAGCTCGAGCAGCGCGTGCGTGACCCAGGCGTAGTCCGCCTCGACCAGTTGCATGCCGCCCATGTCGTCCTCGAGGTGGGCGTCGAAGCCGGCCGAGACCAGGATCAGGTCGGGGGCGAAGGCGTCGATGGCCGGCAGCCATTGCGCCTCGACCGCGGCGCGAAAGCCTGGTCCACCGGTGCCGGCCGGCAGGGGGCAGTGCACCAGGTGCGGCCGCTCGAGTGGCGTGGTGTAGGGATAGAACGGGTGCTGGTAGGTCGAGCAGGCGAGCACGCTGGTGGAGTCGGCGAAGATCACCTCGGTGCCGTTGCCGTGGTGGACGTCGAAGTCGGCGATGGCGACCCGCTCCAGGCCGTGCGCGTCCAGTGCATGGGCGGCGCCGACCGCGACGTTGTTGTAGAAGCAGAAGCCCATCGCCCGGCCCCGTTCGGCGTGGTGTCCCGGCGGTCGCACGTTGCAGAAGGCGTTGTCCACGGTTCCGGCCAGCACCAGGTCGATGGCGTGGACCACCGCGCCGGCGGCGCGCCGCGCGGCGTCGAGCGTGGCCGCGTTCATCCAGGTGTCCGGGTCGACCTCGGCCAGCCCGTCGGCATCCGGGACGAGCCCCTCGAGGTGGTCGAGATGGGCCGCGGAGTGCACCCGCGCCAGCTGCTCGCGGGTGACCGGCGGTGGCTCGTGGTGGCGCAGCAGGTCGAGCAGCCCGGCGGCGATCAGCCGGTCCTCTATGGCACCGAGCCGCGCGGGGCACTCGGGGTGGCCGTCGAACATCGCGTGGCGATGGCAGTCGGCATGGGTCAGGTAGGCGGTGCGGCGCATCCCCGGGGGCAGCTCACTCGACGGCGCGCGCCTTCGCGTCAAGGGGGTCGGTCCGCGCCTCGAGCCACGCGACGAACTCCTCGGCCGGCATCGGCCGGCCGGTCACGTAGCCGCTGACCCGGTCGCAGCCGAGATCGCGCACCTGCATCAGCAGCGCATCGTCCTCGACCCCCTCGGCCTGCACCAGGCTGCCTAGGCTGTGCGCGGCGCGGGTGAGGGCGTCGGCCAGCGCCTGGGTCTCGTCCTGGTCGACGAGCCGGGCAACCAGGTTGGCGTCGAGTTTGATCGTGCCGCGCGAGAGCTGCTGCAGCACGCGCAGGTGGGTCGGAGCGTGGCCGATGTCGTCGAACGCGAAGCCGACGCCGAGGGCGATGAGGTCGCGCACGCTGCCGAGCAGGAGGCCGCCCTCGACGGCCAGCAGGCTGGGTGGCAGGTCGAAGATCAGGTCCTCCGGATCCAGGCCGTGGGTGGTCAGCGCGTGCTCGACGGTGGCGATCAGCTCCGGGTCGCGCAGCTGGCGCGGCGAGAGGTTGACGGTCAGCGGCGGCACCTCGATGCCGGACTGGTGCCATGCGCGCAGCTGGGCGCAGCCGGCATTGAGCACGCGGCGGCCGAGCTCGACGATCAGGCCGGAGGCCTCGGCGGTGTCGAGGAAGTCGCGCGGCAGCAGCAGGCCCTTGGTGGGGTGCTCCCAGCGTGCCAGTGCCTCGACGCCGACCAGGCGGCCGTCGCGTGCGTCGAGAATCGGTTGGTAGTGGACGCGCAACTGGTCGTCGCGCAGGGCGCGGCGCAGTTCGAGCACGCTTGCGACGTGCGCCGCGATGGTCGGGTCGAGGTCGACGCTGAAGTACTGCATCGTGTCACCGCCGAGTTCCTTGGCGCGGTACATGGCGATGTCGGCGTTCTTGAAGAGGGTCTCGGCGTCGTGGCCGTCCTGCGGGTGGATGGCGATGCCGAGGCTCGCGGTCAGGTTCAGGCGCGTGCCCTCGACCTCGAGCCCCAGGTGCAGCGAGTCGTGGAGGCGCTGGGCCACGTCGCTGGCGTGCTCGGACTCGCTCAGGTCCGGGGCCAGCACGACGAAGGTGTCGCCACCCCAGTGGGCCACGGTGTCGATGCCGCGCAGCGGTGCCTGCAGCCGCCGTGCGACCGCGGCGAGCACCAGGTCGCCGAACGGGTGGCCATGGGCCACGTTGATCTTCTGCATGCCGTCGAGATTGACGAACAGCACCGCCAGGCGGGTGTCGTAGCGCTTCGCGTAGGCGAGCGCGCACTCGGCGCGATCGGTGAGCAGGGCGCGGTTAGGCAGCCCGGTCAGGGCATGGTGGGTGGCCATCCGGCGCAGCTGCCCCTCGGTGACCTTGCGCTCGGTGATGTCGCGGGCGAAGGCGCAGTTGAACTCCTGCGTTCCGATCTGGATGAAATTGGCCGTCACCTCGACCGGAAAGGTCGTGCCGTCCTTGCGCCGGTGCTCGGTCTCGAAGTGCAGCCGCTGGCGCGACTTGAGCTCCTCCCAGTGCAGCGGCCAGATCTCGGCCGGAAAATTGGGGTCGAGATCGGAGACCGACTTGCCGATCAGTTCGTCGCTGGCATAGCCGAGGTTGCGGCACGCCGCGTCGTTGGCGTAGATGACGTTGGCTTCGGGGCCGATCCAGTAGATCGACTCGTCGATGCGGTCGACCGAGAAACGCATCAGCTGGGTGCGGGCGTCGCTGTCCTTGCGCACCGCCAGTTCGCGGGCGATGACGATCGAGTACTCGACGCCGTCGAGCTCGGCCCAGGTGTCGGTGAGTTCGACCGGCAGCGCGCGGCCGTCGGCGGTCAGGTGGCGGACGCTCACGGTCAGCGTGCCGCAGCGCTTCAGGCTGGCCCAGTGCTGGGCCCAGGTGGCGGCCGGGAAGTCGGGGTCGAGGTCGTGGATGGTGCGCGCCAGCAGCGCATCGCGCGGGTAGCCGTAGGTGGCGACCGCGCGCTCGTTGGCGTAGACGAGGCGGCCGTTGGCATCGACCAGCAGCACCAGGTCCCAAGCCCGCTCGACCGCGTGCAGCAGGTGCGCTGCGGCGGGCCGATCGGTTTCGCTGGCGGACAGTAGTTGGTTTTCGAGTTCCATCGTGACCGGCGCCGGTGGGTGCGGTGAGGCACGGTGGGCGACGCGCTCCGCGCTAATATAGCAGTTCATCCGTGACCCGATACCCGTGGCGAAGGCGCTTGTGAACCCCGACCTGCGCATCGTGTCCGGCGGCCCGACAGGCGTCGATCGCGGCGCGCTCGACGC
>JBFIFF010000094.1:0-7000 GCA_041602955.1 Gammaproteobacteria bacterium
GCCTTTTGATCACCTTGATCTGTGATTTGACGGTATCGACAGACCGCTTGCTAGGCAGAACCTCTCTCTCGTATCTACTAAGGAGTTGGGCGAGGGTGGTCTCTCTCGCTTGCAGATCATCGATGAACGCCCCCCTCTCCATCTCGCTTTCGATTTTCCTTGCCCATGCCTTTGCATCAGTCAGCTTCCTGAATGTCTTGCTTCGTGGGGCATAGCCATATCTGCGCACCATGACCTGATACGCATCCAGACGTTTGCGGATGTAAGCCATCACACACCTCGCTGCGACACAATTGCGACAACGAGGAATCAAGGCTGGGCTGGTGTGCGCTAACGCACTGAAGAGACTGGCGCCCCGGTCAGGATTCGAACCTGAGACCTTCCCCTTAGGAGGGGGATGCTCTATCCAGCTGAGCTACCGGGGCGTGTAAGGGATCGGGCACGGGGCGGGTCCATTCTAGGACAACGGGCTGGCCGTGGGCCAAACCCGTGTCTGTTCGTGGCCCGGAAACGCCGAGGGGCTGTCGACGACAGCCCCTCGGCAGGCGGGAAGTTGGTGGAGCCGAGGAGGATCGAACTCCCGACCTTCGCATTGCGAACGCGACGCTCTCCCAGCTGAGCTACGGCCCCGTTTGGAAGTCCGCCGGTGCACGGCGGGATGCGGATTCTAGCACCCGCCCCACGGCAGAACCAGACCCGAAATCCCCGCGCGGCGTGGGTTGTCGCGCCTCGTGCGGGGTGGCTAACATGGCCCGCGGCAGCATCGCGTGCCGACAAGGAACCTCATGCTTTCGACCCAGGCCCTGCTCGCCGAAACCGATTTCCCCCCGCTCACACGCGATCGCCTGACCACCCTGCAGGTCAACCTCGGCTACCGCTGCAACCTCCAGTGCCAGCACTGCCACGTCAACGCGGGTCCGAAGCGCCGGGAGGTGATGGGACGCGAGGTGATCGACACGGTGCTGGCCTACCTCGACCGCTGGCGCGTGCCCGAACTCGACCTGACCGGCGGCGCCCCCGAGCTCAACCCCGACTTCCGTTATCTGGTGAGGCGTGCACGCGCGCTCGGCAGCCGGGTCGTCGACCGCTGCAACCTCACCGTACTCGAGGAGCCGGGCCAGGAGGCCACCGCCGAGTTCCTCGCCGCACAGCAGGTGCGGATCGTGGCCTCGCTGCCGTGCTACCTGGAGGAGAACGTCGACCGGCAGCGCGGCTCGGGGGTCTACGACGCCAGCCTGCGGGTGCTGCGCCGCCTCAACGCCCTGGGCTACGGCCGGCCCGGCAGCGGCCTGGAACTCGACCTGGTCTACAACCCGCAAGGCCCTGTGTTGCCCCCGGCGCAGGCGGCCCTCGAGGCGGACTACAAGCGCTATCTCGAGAGCCGTCACGAGGTCGTCTTCACCCGCCTGCTGACCCTCGCCAACATGCCGATCAACCGCTTCGGCGGGATGCTCCTGGCCAAGAACGCGTTCGGCGACTACATGGCCACGCTGCGCGATGCCCACCGCGACGAGAACCTCGCCTCGGTGATGTGCCGTTCGCTGCTCAGCGTCGACTGGCAGGGCAACGTCTACGACTGCGACTTCAACCAGATGCTCGGCATGCCACTCTCGGGCAGCAGCCCACCGGTGCGTCTCGCCGATCTGATGGAAACCCCGCTGGACAACCTGCCGATCGCCGTCGCCGGCCACTGCTACGGCTGCACCGCGGGCCAGGGGAGCAGCTGCGGCGGCGCCTTCTGAACCGTCCATGCTCTCGGTGATCGTCCCGACACTGAACGAGGCAAAGACGGTCCAGGGCCTGCTGCTGGCACTCCAGCCCTGGCGCGGGACGGCGTGCGAGGTCATCGTCGTCGACGGCGGCAGCCGTGACGGCACCCCGGCGCTGGCCGCCCCGCTGGCCGATCGCGTGTTGACGTCCAGGCCGGGCCGGGCGCGGCAGATGAACGCCGGCGCCGCGGCCGCCCGCGGCGACCAGCTCTGGTTCCTGCACGCCGACAGCCGCCCCCCCCGCGATGCGGTCCCGGCGCTGAGCGCCGCCCTGGAACGCGCCGGCTGGGGGCGTTTCGACGTGCGGCTGTCGGGCGGGCACCCGCTGCTCCGGGTCATCGAGCGGGCGATGAACCTCCGCTCGCGCTGGAGCGGCATCGCCACCGGTGACCAGGGGCTGTTCGTGCACCGCGACCGGTTCGCCCTGGCCGGGGGCTACCCGGAGATCGCGCTGATGGAGGACGTCGCGCTGAGCCGGAGCCTGAAGCGCTTCGGTCGCCCCGCGTGCCTGCATACCCCGCTGGTGACCTCGAGCCGCCGCTGGGAGCGCGACGGCATCCTGCGCACCGTGCTGCTGATGTGGTCGCTGCGCCTGCGCTACGCGCTCGGTGCCGCGCCCGAGGCGCTGGCGCAGCGTTACCGGCATGGCTGACCGCCTGCTGATCTTCGCCCGCGCCCCGGTCCCGGGGGCGGTCAAGAGCCGCCTGGTGCCGGCCCTCGGTGCCGACGGCGCGGCGGCCCTGCACGCCCGGCTGCTGGAACGCACCCTGGCCACCGCGTGTGCGGCTCGCGCCCGGGTGGAGCTCTGGTGCACGCCTGCGATCGACCACCCGGCCTTCGTCGCCGCGGCCGGTCGGTTCGACGTGACCCTGCATCCCCAGACGGAGGGTGACCTCGGCCAGCGCATGCACGCGGCGCTGGCGAGCGTGCTCGAGGAGGGCGACCGCGCGCTGCTGGTCGGCTGCGACTGCCCGGTGCTCGACGCAGGAGACCTCCACGCGGCGTTCGCCGCCCTGGACGACCACGATGTCGTGCTCGGCCCGGCCGAGGATGGCGGCTACGTGCTGGTCGGTGCGCGGCGCCTGTCGCCGGTGCTGTTCGAGGGCGTCGCTTGGGGCGGCCCGCGCGTGCTGCGCCAGACCCGCGCGCGGCTGGTGGCGCTCGGCTGGCGCTGGCATGAGCTGCGCACACTGTGGGACGTCGACCGGCCCGAGGACCTCGCACGGTTGGCGGATCTCGGCCTCGCCTGAGGCGCGACCTGCTATCATCGCAGCCCGTTTCGCACCCCCGTTCGCCGGGAGGTGCGACCAACCGACCCGGACCCGGCCACGCGCGCAGTCATGCAGCCTGTCATCGCCCTCGTCGGGCGCCCCAACGTCGGCAAGTCGACGCTGTTCAACCGCTTCACGCGCAGCCGCGACGCCCTCGTCGCCGACCTGCCCGGGCTGACCCGCGACCGCAAGTACGGGCTCGGTCGGCTCGATGAGCGCGACTGCCTGTTCATCGACACCGGCGGCCTGAGCGGAGACGACCACGTCCTCGACGAGGCGATGGCACGCCAGACCCTGCGCGCGGTCGACGAGGCCGACCTGGTGGTGCTGCTGGTCGACGGGCGCGCGGGCCTGACCGCGGCCGACGAGCAGATCGCCCAGCGCCTGCGCGTTCTGGGCAAGCCGCTGCTGCTGGTGGTGAACAAGACCGACGGGGTCGATGCCGACGCCGCGTGTGCCGAGTTCCACGGCCTCGGGCTCGGCGCGCCGCACCCGATCGCCGCGAGCCACGGCCGCGGCGTGCGCCAGCTCGGCGAGGCGCTGCTCGCGGCGCTGCCCGCCCGGGAGGCGACGGCGGCCGGGGACCTCGCCGCGGTCGAGGACGGGGTTCGCGTCGCCGTGGTCGGCCGGCCCAACGTCGGCAAGTCGACGCTGATCAACCGCCTGCTCGGGGAGGAGCGCCTGGTCGCGTACGACCAGCCGGGCACCACCCGCGACAGCGTCGCGGTGCCGTTCGAGCGCGACGGACGCCGCTACACGCTGGTCGACACCGCCGGCCTGCGGCGCAAGGGGCGCATCTTCGAGGCGGTCGAGAAGTTCAGCGTGGTCAAGACCCTGCAGGCGATCGAGCGCGCGCACGTGGTGATCCTGGTGCTCGACGCGCGGCAGGGGGTCGCCGAGCAGGACGCGGCGCTGCTCGGCCTGGTGCTCGACAGCGGCCGCGCTGTGGTCGTGGCGATCAACAAGTGGGACGGCCTCAGCGAGGCCCAGCGCGACGAGGTACGGCGGGTGTTCGACTTCCGCCTCGGCTTTCTCGATTTTGCCGACATCCACTTCATCTCCGCGCTGCACGGCAGCGGCGTCGGCAAGCTGTTCGGCTCGGTGGACCGTGCCTTCGCCTCGGCCACGCTGGACTGCAAGACCGCGCAGCTGACCGCGATCCTGCAGCAGGCGGTGCAGCAGCACCCGCCGCCGCTGGTGCGCGGCCGGCGCATCAAGCTGCGCTACGCCCACCAGGGGGGGCGCAATCCGCCGCTGATCGTCATCCACGGCAACCAGACCGCGCGGGTGCCGCCGGCCTACGGCCGCTACCTGGCCAACACCTACCGCGAGGCGCTCGACCTCTCGGGCACCCCGGTGCGCATCGAGTTCCGTACCGGGGAGAATCCCTACGAGGGGCGCAAGAACGTCCTCAGCCCGCGCCAGCAGGCGCGGCGCAGGCGCCTGATCAAGCACGTCAAGAAGTAGTGTCGCTCTATCTGGCCTGGCGGGCGGAGGCCGGCGGCGGCAGGAACAACGCCGGATCGACGTAGGTCCCGTTGAGGCGCACCGACAGGTGCAGGTGCGGCCCGGTCACCCGCCCGGTGGCACCGACGGTGCCGATGCGCTGCCCCTTGGTCACCACCTGGCCGGGGGCGACGTCGATCTGCTGCAGGTGCATGTAGAGGGTCGTCAGCCCCTGGCCGTGGTCGAGGAACACGGTGTTGCCGTTGAAGAAGAAGTCCCCGGTCTCGGTGACCACCCCGTCGGCGGCGGCGACGACCGGCGTGCCCGTGGGCATCGCGATGTCCATGCCGCCGTGCGGCTTGCGCGGCTGGCCGTTGAAGAAGCGCCGCTTGCCGTAGCTGTCGCTGCGTGGCCCCTCCAGCGGGGTGACGAAATCGAGGTCGGGGTCCGGCACGTCGCGCCACTGGTTCATCGCGGCGGCGATGCGCACCCGCTCGGCGGCGATACGCCGCAGGTCCTCCTCGTTGGGGTTGACCTGGCGCTTGTTCTTGATCGTCAGATGCTGCTCGGCGTAGGCCTTGGCGACGACCTCGATCGCGCTCGTGGTGGGCGTCCCGCCGCGAGGCGTCACTTGCAGCAGGTGACGGCCCGGTTCGAGTTCGAGCGGCAGCCCGACCACCGCCTGCCAGCGGCCTTCCCTCTCGCGCACCAGCACCGGTCGGTCGTTGAAGCGCGCGGCGGGGCGTGCCCCGCCCGCCGGGCCGAGGTCGACCAGGGCGACCCCGCCCGGCACCGGTGCGGCCACCGGCCGCGCGGCGAGCGGGGCGGTCAGCAACAGGCCGGTGACGAGCGCGGTGCAGCACATGGCATGACGGAGCAGGCGGGGGGTGTTCATCGTCCGGGGTCCTCGTCGGGCAGGGTGGCTTCGACCCGGCAGCGCAGCCGACCCTCGGCGAGCCGGGCCTCGACCTCGGCGCCGGCGCAGGTGTCGGTGGCACGGCGCAGGATGTGCCGTTCGGCGTCGCTGACGATGGCGTAGCCGCGGCCGAGGGTGGCCAGCGGGCTGACCACGTCGAGCGCGCGCGCTGACGCGGCGAAGGCCTGGCGGCGCCGCGCGAGCCCCTGGCGGGTGGCCAGCCTGAGCCGGTGGTCGAGCGCGTCGAGGGTTCCGCGCAGGGCGGTCAGGCGCGCGGTCGGGGCGTGACGGGCGAGCGCCGCGTGGGCTGTGGCGAGGCGGTGCACGGCGCCGCGCTCCAGGCCGCGCCAGCCGAGGCGCAGGCGCCGGTCGAGTTCGTCGAGGCGCTGCATGCGTTCGCGCAGCCGCTGCGCGGGGTGCTGCACACGCAGCCTCCCGGCGAGCCAGGCAAGCCTCTCGACGCGTCGCGCCACGTCGTCGTCGACCGCGGCGGTGAGCCGGTTGGCAAGCTCGGCGACGCGCGCCCGCCAGGCGCCGCCGTCGGGGCTCGCCGCCTCGGCAGCAGCCGACGGCGTCGGTGCGCGCAGGTCGGCGGCGAAGTCGGCGATGGTGAAGTCGGTCTCGTGGCCGATGCCGGTGACGACCGGGATCGGGCAGGCACGGATGGCGCGCGCCAGTGCTTCGTCGTTGAAGGCCCAGAGATCCTCGAGTGAGCCGCCGCCGCGGGCCAGGATAAGGACCTCGCACTCGGCGCGGCGCACCGCGGCAGCGAGCGCCGCACGCAGCGCGACCGGTGCCTCGTCGCCCTGCACCGTGGCCGGATAGAGCACCACCCCGGCGGCCGGGAAGCGGCGCGCGAGGACGTGCAGCACATCGCGCAGCGCCGCACCGCTGCGCGAGGTGATCACGCCGATACGACGCGGTAGCGGGGGCAGCGGCCGTTTGCGCTCGGCGTCGAACAGCCCCTCGTCGGCGAGCCGGGCGTGGAGCTCGTCGTAGGCGCGCTGCAGGGCGCCGTGACCGGCCTCCTGCATCGACTCGACGACGAGCTGGAACTCGCCACGCCCCTCGTAGAGACCGGCGCGTGCGCGCATCAGCACCTGCATGCCGTCGGCGGGGTGGAAGCGCAGCACCCGGTTGCGGTTGCGGAACATGGCGCAGCGCACCTGGGCGCGGGCGTCCTTGAGCGAGAAGTAGAGGTGCCCCGAGGCGGGGCGCGCCAGGTTGGAGAGCTCACCCTCGATCCAGAGCAGCGGGAAGTGACCCTCGAGCAGCGTGCGCGCCTCGAGGTTGAGTCTTGACGGGGTGTAGATCTCCCGGTCGGCCGGGGTCGCGGGTGCCATCGCGCGATCATAGCGCGCCGGCGGCGGGCGGAGGAGGGCGGCGCGTTCCGCGGCCCGTGGTAGCGGTGCTAGAATCTCCGGCTACTTTTCTGCCGACCGGGTGCCGCCCCATGCTCCGCATCGCCGAAGAATCCCTCACGTTCGACGACGTCCTGCTGCTGCCCGACTACTCAAAGGTGCTGCCCCGGGACGTCAGCCTGGCCACCCGGCTGACACGCGACATCACGCTCAACATCCCGCTGGTCTCGGCCGCGA
>JBFIFF010000095.1:0-6989 GCA_041602955.1 Gammaproteobacteria bacterium
GACCGCTGCGGCCCTCGACTACCTCGAGAAGCTCAACCGCGACTTCGAAGGCGACTGGCTGCTCTCGCTGGCCGCCTACAACGCCGGCGAGGGCACGGTGATGCGCGCGGTCAAGCGCAACGCCAGCGACGGCAAGCCGACCGACTTCTGGTCGCTGAAGCTGCCGCGCGAGACCACCGCCTACGTGCCGAAGCTGCTCGCGGTGAGCGCGCTTTTCGGTGCGCCCGGGGCGTTCGGACTCACGCTGCCGGAGGTCGCCGACATCCCGGTGCTCACCGAGGTCGAGACCGGTGGGCAGATCGACCTCGCCCGCGCCGCCGACCTGGCCGGGATCAGCGTCGACGAACTCTACCGGCTCAACCCCGCCTTCAACCGCTGGGCCACCGACCCCGACGGCCCGCACACCCTGCTGCTGCCCCGGGACAACGCCGAGCGTTTCCTTGCCGGGCTCGCGACCCTCGACCCCGACGGGCGCCTGCAGTGGCGCCGCCACGCCATCCGCGCCGGGGAGAACCTCGGTGCCATCGCCGAGCGCTACCGCACCACGCCCGCGGTGCTGCGCCAGGTCAACCAGCTCGACGGCAACCTGATCCGCGCCGGCGACCACCTGCTGATCCCGGTCGCCTCCAGGGCCACGCAGGCCCACACCCACCACGCCGCCCAGCGCCAGGCCCAGGCCCAGGCCGAGACGCGGGCACCGGATGCCGGCGGAAAGCGCGTCACCCACACCGTGCGCGGCGGGGAGAGCCTGTGGAGCATCGGTCGGCGTTACGGCGTCAGCAGCCGCAGCCTCGCCCGCTGGAACGGCATGGGCAGCCGCGACACCCTGGCCATCGGCCACGAGCTGACGGTCTGGCTGCCTGCAAGTTCCAAGGCGCCGGAACGCCGGCGTGACGGCCTGCTCCAGCGCGTCAACTACACCGTGCGGCCGGGCGACTCGCTCTACGCGATCGCCGCCCGCTTCGGCGTCGACATCGACGACCTGCGGCGCTGGAACGGCCTCGACGGCGACCTGCTGCACCCGGGTCAGCGGCTGACCCTGCACGTCGACGTCACGCGCCAGGCCAGCGCCGGCTGAATCCACCCCGTGCGGACGGGATGCCCCCGCGCTTGACCTGCGGGGGTGTTGGATGGCGGAGGTCCGTGGTACCGTCCCCACCCGTCCAGTGACCAGCCCGCCAAGGAGGCTCCGATGTCACATCCCGATCCCGCACAGACCCCCGTCGCGTTCCTCGGACTCGGGGTCATGGGCGGCCCGATGGCCGGCCATCTTGCGAAAGCCGGCTACCCGGTGACCGTCTACAACCGTACCGCCGCGAAAGCGGAGGCGTGGGTCGCCGAGCACGGCGGCAAGCATGCCGCGACCCCCGCGGCGGCGGTCCAGGGCGCGGCGATCGTCTTCAGCTGCGTCGGCAATGACGACGACCTGCGCACGATCACCCTCGGCGCCGACGGCGCGTTCGCAGCGATGAGCCGGGACACGATCTACGTCGACAACACCACCGCCTCGGCCGACGTCGCGCGCGAGCTCGCCGCGGCCGCCGCCGAACGCGGCTTCCACTTCCTCGACGCCCCCGTCTCGGGCGGCCAGGCCGGCGCCGAGAACGGTCAGCTGACGGTCATGGTCGGCGGCGAACAGGCCGCGTTCGACCGCGCCCGGCCGGCGATCGACAGTTACGCCAAGGCGGTGACGCTGATGGGCCCGTCGGGCGCCGGCCAGTTGACCAAGATGGTCAACCAGATCTGCATCGCCGGCCTGGTCCAGGGGCTCGCGGAGGGGATGAACTTCGCGGTGCGCGCCGGCCTGGACGCCGACCTCGTCCTCGATGTCATCGGCAAGGGCGCCGCGCAGTCGTGGCAGATGGACAACCGGGGTCGCACCATGGTGCGCGACGAGTTCGAGTTCGGCTTCGCGGTCGACTGGATGCGCAAGGACCTCGGCATCTGCCTCGCCGAGGCCACGCGCAATGGCAGCCGCCTGCCGGTCACCGCGCTGGTGGACCAGTTCTACGCCGAGGTCCAGGCCATGGGCGGCAACCGCTGGGACACCTCGAGCCTGATGCGCCTGCTGACCAAACCCGGACCGCGTCCTCGAAACGCCCGCACGCGGCCGCCGGGCCCCTGCCCCGCGGCCGCGCTGCTTCGCACGCCGGACGCCGTGCCATCTGAACCGACCCCGCCGGCCGATGTCGAGGGACACGAGGCACGGGCCGGCGCGCTCCTCGCCCTCGGCGCCTTCGCGATCTGGTCCGGCTTCCCGCTCTACTTCAAGCTGCTTGCAGCGCTGCCGGCGAGCGAGGTGCTCGGCCACCGCGTGGTCTGGTCGCTGCTGTTCGTCGCACTGCTGCTGGCCGTGCGCGGTCGCTGGGCGGCCGTGCGCACGGCGCTGACGACCCCGGCACTGTGCCAACGCCTCGCCCTCTCGGCGCTGCTGGTCTCGGTCAACTGGCTGGTCTTCATCTGGGCCATCGCCCACGACCGGGTGCTCGACGGCAGCCTCGGCTACTTCATCAACCCGCTGGTCAACGTGGTCCTCGGCGTCCTGCTGCTCGGCGAGCGACTGCGTCCCGCGCAGTGGACGGCGGTCGCAATGGCCTTGCTCGGGGTCGGCAACCTGGTCTGGGCCCACGGCACGCTGCCGTGGATCGCGCTGATCCTGGCGCTCACCTTCGGCGGCTACGGCCTGGTGCGCAAGCAGACACCGATCGACGCGCTGAGCGCCCTGTTCGTCGAGACGCTGCTGCTGGCACCACTCGCGCTGGGCTACCTGCTGGTGCTGGACCTCGGCGGCAGCGGCCACTTCCTGCGTGGCGCCGCGGCGACCGACGCGCTGTTGCTGCTCGCCGGGCTGCTCACCGCGCTGCCGCTGCTGCTGTTCGGCGGCGCGGCGCGGCGCCTGCGCCTCTCCACCCTCGGCCTGCTGCAGTACTCGGTACCCACCGGCCACTTCCTGCTCGCGGTGTTCGTCTTCGGCGAGCCGTTCACGTCCGCGCACGCGGTCACCTTCGGTGCCATCTGGCTGGCGCTGGGCATCTACACGGCCGACGCCCTGCGCCGGCGGTGAGCGTGAACCCCTACTGGGTCAGCTGGTCGCTGGCGCGCGACAGGCGGTCGACCAGCGTGCGCAGGAACACGCGGTGGAAGCGCAACTGGGTGTCCTTGGAGAGCTGCTCGACCAACGTGGCGTTGATCTTCATGATGCTCACCAGGCTGGTGACCAGGATGGTCGCCGTACGCTTGGTCTTGGTGATGTAGCCCATCTCGCCGAAGCAGTCGCCGCGACGCAGGATGGCGATCGACTTCGACCCCTTGCGCACCAGCACCGAGCCGCTGACGATGACGTAGAAGGCGTCGTCGACCTCGCCCTCGGTGATGATCTCCTCGCCGGGCTGGTAGTCCTGCCAGAGGGTCGCGCGGAGGATCTCCCAGATCTCCGCGTCGGCGAAGTCGGAGAAGAAGTCGAGCTGGCGCACCGCGTTGAACCGCTCCTGGCTGTGCAGGTCGTCCTCGGTCCCACCGAGGTCGCCGATGGTGCTGAGATCGGCGGCGAACTCCAGCCCGCTCTGGTAGCGCTGCTCGGGGTCCTTCGCCAGCGCACGCTCGATCACCTGCTCGAGGTTGGCCGGCAGGTCGTTGCGGAAGAAACGCAGCGCCGTCGGCTGGTCGTTGATCACCTTGTTGAGCAGGATCGAGATCTTGTCGGCGGCGAACGGATGACGACCGGTGAGCAGCTCGTAGAGGATCACGCCGAGCGAGAACAGGTCGGTGCGGCTGTCGACCTCCCGGTCGTTGATCTGCTCCGGCGACATGTACAGTGGCGAGCCCATGACGCCCAGCGGCTGGGTCACGGACATGTCGCTCTCGGTGAACAGCGCGATGCTGAAGTCCCCCACCTTCACGTCCAAGTCGTGGGTGACCAGGATGTTGCCCGGCTTGACGTCGCGGTGGACGACCCCGTTGCGGTGTGCGTATTCCAGGGCCTTCGCGCACTTGAACACCATCTCGATCACCTTGTCGACCGGGAGCAGGGACTCGGGCTTGCAGAACGGCTTGAGCGTGTTGCCGTCCTCGATCAGCTCCATGACGATGTAGCAGATGTCGCCCTCGACCCCGGCGTCGAAGATGCTCAGGATGTTCGGATGGTGCAGGCGCCCGGCGGTGTGCGCCTCGTTGAAGAAGAGCTTGCGGTTGCGCGCGGCGCGGTCGCCGCCGACCACCGAGTCGTTGTGCTGGACCTTGATCGCGACCTCACGATCGACGAAGGAGTCGTAGCCGAGGTAGACGATGCCCATGCCGCCACGTGCGATCTCCTCGAGCACCTCGTACTTCCCGAGGCGGCTCGGCATCCCCTGGGTCATGTCGTTCCCCCGCGCTCTGGCCGGGCACCGGCCCTGCATGCATTCTAGCCGTGCGGCCGCGGGCGAGACCATGCCGCCCCCGCGCCGCCCGAGCGCCGGCGGTCACTCTTCCAGCGAAGCGTCGTAGTATCGGATGGTGTTGCGGCCCGAGGTCTTGGCCGCGTACATCGCCACGTCGGCCGTGTGCGTCAGGGTGTCGGCGTTGTCACCGTGGATGGGGAACATGCTCACACCGATGCTCGCACCGAGCTGGTGGGCCACGCCCTGCACCTCGATCGGCCTGCACATCGCGTCGAGGATTTTCTCCGCGACGACCCTGGCGTCTTCGGGCCGGTCCATCGCGCCGACGATGACGGTGAACTCGTCACCGCCGATACGCGCCACGGTATCGGCGCTACGGACGCTGTCGGCAAGGCGGTCGGCGACCTCCTTGAGGACCTGGTCGCCGACGTTGTGTCCGTAGCGGTCGTTGACCGGTTTGAAGCGGTCGAGGTCGATGAACAGCACCGCCAGCTCCTTGCCCTCGCGCTTGGCCAGGCGGATCTGCTGCCCGAGGCGGTCGAGGTAGAGGGTGCGGTTGGGCAGTGCGGTCAGCACGTCATGGTGGGCCAGGTGCTTGAGGTGCTCCTCGGTCATCTTGCGCTGGGTGATGTCGGAGAAGATGCCGATCATGCGCAGGATCTTGCCGTCCTCGTCGCGGATCGCCGTGATGGTCAGCCATTCCGGGAAGATCTCGCCGTTCTTACGTCGATTCCATATCTCGCCCCGCCAGCTGCCGTTCTCGTTCAGTTCGTGCCACATCTTCTCGTAGAAATCGGCGTCGTGGCGCCCGGACTTGAGGATACTGGGCCGCTGGCCGATCACCTCGTCAGCGCTGAAACCGGTAATGGTGCTGAACGACGGGTTGACCGACTCGATGACGCCATCGGGATCGGTCACGACGATGCCCTCGAGGGCGTTGTCGATGATCAGCGAGGCAAGCTGCAGGCGTTGCTCGAATCGCTTGCGGTCGCTGATGTCGAGCACCAGTCCCTCGATCTCCGTGGGTCGGCCGCCGTTTGCCGTCACCCCGGAGCCCTGCTCCCAGACGTGCCGCAAGACGCCACTCGGGGTGCGGATGCGGTACTCGACCTGGTAACGGGTCCCCTGATCCAGGGCGCTGGCGATGGTCGCGTCGACCCGTTCACGGTCATGGGGGTCGATCAACTCGCCGTAGGATCCGGAATTGCGCAGCAGCTGGTCGTCGGTCAGTCCGGTCAGCTCGATGCAGCCCTCGCTGACGAATGTGACCGGGTGGCCAGGCCGGGCCGGTCCGCGGTAGGCCATGCCGGGCAGGTTGCCGAGCAGCGTCTCCATGCGCCGCTGACTCTCACCGAGCTGGCGCGACAGCTGGGCGTAACCCTCGCTCTCACGCTTGATGCGCCGGTTGGCATCCTCGAGTTCTCGCGTGCGGTCGGCGACCCGTTCCTCGAGCGCCCGCTGGGCATGGAGCAGCTCGATCTCCTTCTCGCGCAGCGCGTTGATCGCCGGCATCCAGCGCGCGAAGCCCAGGGCGAGGCAGACCACCGCGCCGAGCTGGCCGATGTAACGGGTCAACAGGTCGTCGATGCGCCGCAGATTGGACGAGAGCTGCTGGCTGAACTCTGGGTTGCCGAGGAAGATCTCGACCAGCATGCCGAACAGCAGCAGGGAGAATCCGACGCTGATCGCGACCCAGCCGGGCACCCGCTGCACGTCCAGCTTCCGGCTGTAGCGCACGAACAGCAGCAGCACCACGCAGGTGAGTCCGGCTGCCAGCAGCTGGGCGAACAACGACAGGTTGATCACGACCTCGGGCCTCCCTTGTGCCGCCGGCCGCCGCGTCAAACCCCTCTCACGCGGGCGCGGCCGTGCCTACCTTAGCATGGGTTGACCGCTCGCATGCGCTCTCGTGCATGCTTTCCGTGCGGCATGCTTTTCTGTATTTTTGGCGCTGCTTGGCGCGGGGCATGCCGCTCCGTCCAGCTGACCGCACGGGGAACCGGTATGGCCTTTCTGACCGACAAGCGCGTCCTCATCGTCGGGGTCGCCAGCGAACGCTCGATCGCCTGGGGCATCGCCAGGGCGATGCGCCGCGAAGGGGCACGACTCGCGCTGACCTACCAGAACGACAAGCTCGAGGAACGGGTGCGCAAGCTCGCCGCCGAGGTCGACGCCGATCCGGTCTTGCCGCTCGACGTCACCGACGATGCGCAGTTCGATGCGCTGTTCGCCGAGCTCGGCCGCCACTGGGACGGTCTCGACGCCATCGTCCACGCCGTCGCCTTCGCCCCGCGCGAGCAGCTGGCCGGCAGCTTCGTCGACACCGTCGACCGCGAGGGGTTCCGCATCGCCCACGAGATCAGCTCCTACAGCCTCGCAGCGCTGGCGCGCGCGGGGCGTCCGCTGATGCAGGGTCGGGCGGGCTCGCTGCTGACCCTCAGCTACCTCGGCGGTGTACGCACCTGTCCCCACTACAACGTCATGGGGCTGGCCAAGGCGAGCCTCGAGGCGAACGTACGCTACTTGGCGGATTCCCTCGGTCCGGAGGGAATACGGGTGAACGCCATCTCGGCCGGACCGATCAAGACCCTGGCCGCGGTGGGCATCAGC
>JBFIFF010000096.1:0-6983 GCA_041602955.1 Gammaproteobacteria bacterium
CGAGGGCGTCGACGAAGCGGTTCATCGGGTCACTCCGTGGCCGGCGGGAAGGGGCCGGGCACGGGCAGGGTAGCCCGTGCCCGGCGCGCGGTCACGTCACTGGACGGCGAGGGCCTTCTCGATCAGCTCCTTGCCGCCGGGGACCTTGCCGGCGAACTCCTTGTACGAGGTCTCCTTGGCGATGGCGAGCCAGGCGTCGAAGTCCTGCTTCGACATCTCGACCACCTCGACACCGGCGCCCCTGAAGGTGTCGATCATCTTCTGGTCGAGTTTCTTGGCCTCCTCGAAGAAGTAGTCCTCGGCCTTCTTGCTCGCGGCCATCAGCGCCGTCTTCTGCGCGTCGTTGAGCTTGTCCCACGACTTCTGCGACATCAGGATCGGCTCGTACATGAACCACAGCGCGTTGGCGCCCGGCGCGGTCAGGCACTTGACCTGCTCGTAGAGACGGTAGGAGACGAACGAGCCGGACGAGGTGTTGGCCGCGTCGAGGACGTTGGTCTGCATGCCGGTGTAGATCTCCGAGCTCGGCATCGACGCGATCGAGGCCCCTGCGCCGACCAGCATCTGCTCGAAGGCCGGGCCGGCGGCGCGCGTCACCTGGCCCTTCATCGACTCGGGCCCGGTGATGCACTGCTTCTTCGACGCGAACGCGCCGGCCAGCCACGCGTCGGCCAGTACGACCACGCCGGCTTCGTTGATGATCTTCTTAATGTCGTCCATGAACGGCGAGGTGTTCACGCGCTTGGCGCGGTCGTGGTTGCCGACCAGGCCAGGCATCAGCGTTGCCGAGAACTGCGGGTGGCGGCCGCTGGCGTAGTCGAGTGGGAAGGCGGAGATGTCGATCTGGCCCTTGACCAGCGCCCCCCACTGCTCCTTTGGCTTGACCAGCGAGGCGCCGGGGTAGACCTGGATGTCGAGGCCGACGTTCGCGGCGGCGACCTCGCGCGCGATGATCTGGACCATCTCGTCGCGAACATCGCCCTTGCCGCCCGGCCACTGGTGCGAGGCCTTCAGCGTTTCGGCCGCGGCGGTACCAGTCAGCGCGACGGCCACGGAGAGCACCAGGGTGCTCGCTGTCAACTTTCCGAATTTGAACATCTTCATTGCCCTCCTAGAGGCGGTGGTGGCGTCGTTGTCGTGGGTCAGGGACCGCCCCGGGAAGGGCGGAGCCGTCGGCTGAAGCTACTGCAGGCTTGCATGCCTGTCAAACATAAATTGCATACAAAACATGCTTGCATGAATTCATTGGTGCCGTTACCTTTTCCTCATGGAGCCGCCCCGGAAACCCGTCGTACATGGCCGGTAAGCGCACCCTCGAGCTGGTCGACGCGCTCGAGCAGGCCATCGTCACCGGGGCGCTCGCCCCGGGGGCCCGTCTCGACGAGACGACGCTCGCGGAACGCTACGGGGTCTCGCGCACGCCGGTACGCGAGGCGCTCAACCAGCTCGCCGCCAGTGGCCTGGTCGAGCTGCGGCCGCGACGCGGCGCGGCGGTCGCCGCACCCGACCTCAAGCAGTTGCTCGAGATGTTCGAAGTGATGGCGGAACTCGAGGGCCTGTGCGGCCGCCTCGCCGCCCGGCGCATGTCCAATGCCGAGCGTGGCGTGCTGCGCGACGCCCACCGGGCCTGCGAACGGCTCGTGGCCGCCGGTGATTCCGACGGCTACTACGCGGCCAACGTGGAGTTCCACGAGGCGATCTACACCGGCTGCCACAACCGTTTCCTCGCCGAGCAGACCCGCGCGCTGCGCAACCGGCTCGCCCCGTACCGGCGCCTGCAGCTGCGCCGCGTGCACCGTATCGACGAGTCGTTCGCGGAGCATGCCGCGGTGCTCGCGGCGATCGTCGCCGGCGATGCCGCAGAGGCCGACCGGTTGCTGCAGTCGCATGTGACCGTGCAGGGTGGCTCGTTCGCCGATTTCGTTGCCAACCTGCCGGTCGACGGCGTGCGCCGCGCGACGGCCTGAAGCCGAATCCCCCCTTCCGGAACCGAGACCCATGTCCGACGACGCCAACCTCTACACCCTGCTGCGCAGCCGTTTCCCGGCCGACCCCGGCGCCACCTGCCTGGAACTCGCCGATGGCACGCTGCTCTCCTACGGCGAGATCGATGCGCGCAGCGGCCGTCTCGCGGGCCTGCTCGAGAACCTCGGCGTGGTGCCCGGCGACCGGGTGCTGGTGCAGGTCGGCAAGTCGCCCGAGGCGGTGGTGCTCTACCTCGCCTGTCTGCGCGCGGGCGCGGTGTTCCTGCCGCTCAACACCGCCTACACCGCCCGCGAGGTCGAGTACTTCCTGAACGATGCCGCGCCGCGCCTGGCGGTGTGCGATCCGGCCAACGAAAAGCCGCTCGCGCCGCTGGCCCAGGCGGTCGACGCCATGCTGCTGACCCTCGACACCCGGGGCGGCGGCACGCTGGCGGCGCTCGACGCCGAGGCCCCGGAGAGCGCCCTCGTCGTGCCGCGCGCCACCGACGACCTCGCCGCGATCCTCTACACCTCGGGGACCACGGGACGCTCGAAGGGGGCGATGCTCAGCCACGGCAACCTCGCCTCCAATGCGCTGGTGCTGCACGAGTCCTGGGGCTGGCGCGACGGCGACGTGCTGATCCACGCGCTGCCGATCTTCCACGTCCACGGGCTGTTCGTCGCGCTGCACACCGCGCTGCTCAACGGCTCGCCGATGCTGTGGCTGGAGAAGTTCGATGCCGACGCCATCATTGCCCGGCTGCCGCGCGCGACGGTGCTCATGGGCGTGCCCACCTTCTACGTGCGCCTGGCCGAGGATCCGCGCCTCGACCATGAGCTGGTCGCCAACATGCGGCTGTTCGTCTCCGGTTCGGCGCCGCTGCTCGAGGAGACCTTCCGCGCCTTCGAGGAGCGCACCGGCCATCGTATCCTCGAGCGCTACGGCATGACCGAGGCCGGCATGATCACGTCGAACCCCTACGACGGCGAGCGTCTCGCCGGGACGGTCGGCTACTTCCTCCCGGGCGTCGACGGCCGCGTCGCCGATGAGCACGGCCGCGAGGTCGCGCGCGGCGAGCCGGGCGTGCTCGAGATCCGGGGGCCGAACGTCTTCAAGGGCTACTGGCGCATGCCGGAGAAGACCGCCGAGGAGTTCCGCCCCGACGGCCACTTCATCACCGGCGACGTCGCGACCATGGCCGAAGACGGGCGCGTGACCATCGTCGGTCGCGCCAAGGACCTGGTCATCTCCGGCGGCTATAACGTCTACCCCAAGGAGATCGAGCTGCTGATCGACGCCCTCCCCGGCGTGCGCGAGTCGGCGGTGATCGGCGTGCCGCACCCCGACTTCGGCGAGGCGGTCACCGCGGTCGTCGTACCCGATGGCAGCCGGCAGCTCGACGAGGTGGGCGTGCAGGCCGCGCTGGCCGGGGATCTGGCGAAGTTCAAGCAGCCCAAGCGGGTCTTCTTCGTCGACGCCCTGCCGCGCAACACCATGGGCAAGGTGCAGAAGAACCAGCTGCGCCTCGAGTACGCCGCGACCTTCGCCTCCTGAACCCGGCCACCGCGCACGCCAGCACGGTTGCGGTGTGCGGCATACCCGATAAGGGGCCGCGGGGAAATCGATAAAAACATTTCATGCCCCCGACGTGGTTCCGGGCCCTTGATTCCCGGCGGCCCCGGCGCATACTTCGCGCGCCGGTTTCCACACCCCCCGGCACAAATCCAAGGGGTGCTCGGAGTGAAACAATGATCGCTCGGACTTTCATGGCGCTCGTGATCGGCCTGTTCGCGGCCGGCGCCCTCGCGAACACCTACCCCGACTTCCAGAAACTCGACGCCAACGGCGATGGCCTGCTCAGCATCGGTGAGCTCGAGGTGATCGACGAGTTCAACCAGGAAGACGAGGAGTTCGCGGAATCGGACCTCGACAAAAACGGTTCGCTCGACGCGACCGAATACCAGGCCTGGATCGAGACCCAGAAGACCAAGGCCAGGGCCAAGAGCTGACCTGATCCGGTGGGCTCCGGGGCCATCCCCGGGGCCCGCTTTTTCACGGCGTCTCCTCGCGCCACCTCCCCATAGCGCCTCGGCCGAGCGCCTCGGCCAGCCAGCCGTTCAGCTCCCGTGCGACGGTCGCGAAGGCGGCCGGTGGGTTGAGGACCAGCAGGCCACTGCCCGTCATGCCGTCGCGGCCGGGGTCGATGCGCAGGTCGGTCGCGGTCTCCCGTGTCGCCCCGTCCAGCGCCGCGTGCAGCGCCTGCTCGCGCCGGTCGCGCCAGCCCGGGTACCAGGCGACCAGCACACCGCCCGTCCAGCTGGCGGCCTTGGCGTTCAGCACGCGCGCCACCCGCTGGTAATCGGCCGCCTCGACGTAGGGCGGGTCGAGCAGCAGCAGGCCCCGTTGATCGGAGGCAGGATGCCAGTCGTGCACCCGGGCGAAGCCGTCCCCGCGCACCAGCGTGCAGCGCGGGTCCTCCCCGAGGCAGGCGGCGAGACGCCGTGCCGCGGCCGGATCACGCTCGACCAGCACCAGGCGGTCCAGTGCGCCGAGCAGGTCGGCGGCGTGGAGCGGCGAGCCGATGACCGCCTCGCCGCAGGTGTCGACGTAGTCGGCCACGCCCTCCGGCAGGTCGGCGCGCCCGGCCAATCGGCCCAACCCGTCCTCCCAGGCACCGCCCGGCTCGCGCGTGTAGGCGCCCGCGCCGGCGTGACTCTCCACGTAGGTGAGGGGTCCAGGGCCGTTCCGGAGCGTGCGCAGCAGCAGGCGCAACAGCACGTGCTTGTGGACGTCGGCGAAGTTGCCCGCGTGGTCGGCGTGGCGGTAGCCGATCACCGCGTCAGTCGCGGTGGCTGAACTTGGTGGCGTCGCCGCGCACCGCCTCGGCGGGGTAGCGCTCGGCGTTGCGCGCGATCTTGCCCTCGACGGCGGCCTCGAGGTCGATGTTCATGCGGTCAGCCAGGCGCAGCAGGAAGATCTGGATGTCGGCCAGCTCGTCGCGGGCCAGCTGCCACCCCTTGTCGTCAGGGCCGAGCGCCAGCGACTCGGCCTCGGTCAGCCACTGGAACACCTCCAGCAGTTCCCCCGCCTCGGCGGCCAGCGCCATGCTCAGGTTCTTGGGGCTGTGGAACGTCTCCCAGTCGCGTTCGCGGGCGAACGCGGCGAGACGTGCCTGCAGGGCCTTCACATCCATGCGGTCGATTCTAACCCCGGCCCGCGGGAGCGACAGCGGCACGCCGACGAGGTGCCCTTGCGAGCCGCATCGGCGATGCGGCACGAATCCCGCGATCAGTCGCCGAGCGCGGCGAGGCGCTGGTTCAGCGTCTCGCGGTAGGTCGCCACGGCGGCGGCCTTGACCGGGCCGAAGCCGCGCACGGACAGCGCCAGCGCGGCGATCTCCGCGACCTGCGCGTGGCTGCCGGCGTCGAGCCGCGCGAGCAGGCGCTCGACCAGCTCCTCGTAGCCCTCGACCAGCGCCCGCGCCTCGCGTCGCTCGGCGAGGTTGCGGAACGGGTCGAGGGCGGTGCCACGCAGGCGTCGCAGCCGCGCGAGCCATGGCAGGAGCGCCTTCAGCCACGGCCCGAACGCGCGCTTGGGCGTGCGCCCGGTGCGTGGGTCGGGTTGGCCCAGCCACGGCGGCGAAAGGTGGTGGACGACGCGGTAGTCCCCGTCGAACTGCGCGGCGATCTCCGCCGCGAACTCCGGTGAGGCATGCAGCCTCGCCACCTCGTACTCGTCCTTGTGGGCGAGCAGGTGGAAGTAGGCGCGGGCGACGGCGCGGGCGAGGCGATCCTCGCCCGGGGCGATGGCGCGCTCAGCGCTGGCAACGCGGTCGACCAGCGCGCTGTGGCGTTCCGCGAGGGTGTGGTCGTGGTAGGCGGCGAGCTCGGACTCGAACCGCGCGCGCAGCGTGTCGGTCTTCTCGGGCACGGTTTCGGCGCCCAGGGATACGTCGCCCAGCCCCGCGAGCCGGTCGGGGGCGTGGGTGGCGAGGCGACCGAGGCGTAGCGCATCGAGGTTGAGCTCGACCGCGACGCCGTTGAGCTCGATCGCCCGTTCCAGCGCCTCTGGCCCGATCGGGAGCAGACCGGTCTGCAGCGCCGCCCCGACCAGGAACAGGTTGCTGCCGATGGCGTCGCCGAGCAGGCGCCGGGCATGGCCGCTGGCATCGAACATGGCGGGGTTGCCGGCGGTGGCCGCGGCGATCCGCGCCAGCAGCGCGTTGCGGTCGAGCGTCGCGTCGGGGTCGAGCTGCAGCTGCGCGGTGGGCACCAGGTCGGTGTTGAGCACGGCGCGGGTGCGTGCCGGGTCGCAGGTCGCGACGGCGTCGTCGCCGGTGGCGACCACCAGGTCACAGCCGAGCAGCAGGTCGGTCTCGCCGGGGGCGAAGCGTGCGGCGCGGCACCCGTCGCCGGGGCCGCCGAGACGCACGTGGCCGAACACCGCGCCGTTCTTCTGCGCCAGCCCGGTCAGGTCGAAGGCCTGCGCGGCGAGGCCCTGGAGGTGTGCGGCGGTGGTCAGCAGCGCGCCGACGGTGACCACGCCGGTCCCGCCGATGCCGGTGACCAGGACGTTGCACGGGCCGGCGCGGCGCGGGGGGGCGGGCAGGTCGTCGTAGAGGCCGTCGGGCAGCGCGGCGGCGACCGGCCGGCGCGGGGTGCCGCCCTCGACGGTGACCAGCGCCGGGCAGAACCCGTCGAGGCAGCGGTAGTCCTTGTTGCAGGTCGACGGGTCGACGCGCCGCTTGCGGCCGAACGGCGTGTCGCGGGTGACCAGCGCGACGCAGTTGGCCTGCACCGAGCAGTCGCCGCAGCCCTCGCAGACGCGGTGGTTGATGACCACGGCGCGGGGCGGGTCGATGAGCCTGCCGCGCTTGCGCCGGCGCCGCTTCTCGGTCGCGCAGGCCTGGTCGTAGATCAGCACGGTGACCCCGTCGCTTTCGCGCAGCTCGCGCTGCACGGCGTCCAGGCGCGCGCGCGGCACCGCGTCGACGCCGGGCGGCAGGGCCAGGTCATCGC
>JBFIFF010000097.1:0-6937 GCA_041602955.1 Gammaproteobacteria bacterium
CTACGGCGACGCGCCCAGGCAAGCGGGCATCGCGGTGGAGGCCCTCGGCACTGAGCGGATCGTGCCGTTGTGTTCGCCCGCGCTGGTGAGTTCCCCGCCCAACCCGCTCGCGGACCTGAAGCGGTTGACACTGATCGAGTCGCAGCTCAGCCCGGTGAAGTGGAGTGACTGGTTCGCGCTCAACCGGCTCCGGTTCCGCCCCCGACCTGGCCTCTCGTTCGACCGCGCGGCGCTGGCGCTCTCCGCGGCGGTCGACGGCATGGGGGTCGCGCTCGAGAGCGCGACCCTTGCCGAGGTCGAGCTCGAGGACGGGCGATTGATCGACCTCGGCGGGGAGGCCTACCTCCCGTTCGAGAGGACAATCCATCACCTCTGTTACCGGGAGGTGGACCGGAATCGTGCCGGGCTCAAGGCGTTCACGGGGTGGCTCCATCGCGCACTGAACACGCGTCGGGCCGGGTCGTCGTGATTCCCGGCGCGGACGCGAGAGGTTTTCGCGGCAGTCGATCGATTCAGCGGGCCGTGCCGCGGAGCACGGTCCGGCGCTCCATGCGCTTGTGCCGTCGGCGGTTGCGCAGGTAGGCGACGAAGTCGTGCAGGTAGTAGCCGAGCGTTTGCGGCATCGACTCGCGTCGTGGCGTCCCGGTCGTCAGCGGGTAGTCGTATTTCTGCAGGAACACGCGTGACCACCCGTACGCCTCGAAGGTCGCGATCTGGCGGGGCGTCATCTTCTCGCGCCACGCGGTTACCCGCGAAGCGTCGGGACCCTTGCCGATCAGGCGGTGCTGCGCCCGGGTGAATTCGGGCAGGATGACGCCGCCGCCCTCGACCTGCGCCGGGTCGAACGCGATCTCCAGTGCCTGCGACAGTTCGCGCAGCACCTCCTCGGGCGCGGCGACGAGATCCTCGTAGCGGACCACCAGGCAGCGCCCCGCCTCCGCCACCTCCACCGTGGTCGCCTGGCGCAGGCGCTCGCTCCAGTGGCGGGTCGCCGCGTAGGCGTTGTTCGGACCCCAGTCGAGGTCGGTGATGGAGTGGCACACCGCGCGGCCGTCGCGCACGATGTGGACGAATCGCGCCTCCGGAAAGAGCGCCTTGAGCAGCGCGTAATGCTTGAAGTTGTCGGGGGTGTGGTCGACCCAGGCCTTCACGGACGCCTTTTCCGGGAGGCGGCGTGCGACGTAGGCGTGGATCAGCCGTTCGACGGTCCCGCGTGGATCCTCGAGGTCGACCAACCGGGCCAGGGCCGTCCTGTCGACGTCCATGCCCCAGGCGGCGAAGCGGAACTCCTCGAGCAGCCAGGCGGCCGCCGCCTCGGCGTCGGTGAAGGCCCCGCTGGCCATGCGGTGAGCCAGGTCGTGGACGAACTGCGACTCCGGGGTGGCGAAGGCCTCCCGCGAGGCGCCGAGCAGGTCGCCGAGGAGGGTGGTGCCGCTGCGGTCGCAGCCACCGATGAATATGGGACGGTAATGCATTGCCGTGTCCTCAGTTAACGGAAGCGATCAGGTGCCTGGGATGCAGGTCGAGGCCCAGGCGGCGGTTGACGAGCCACAGGCACGCCAGGTTGTTGAAGGCCAGGCCGGTGCTGGCGGCCATCGCCGCGCCGAGCGCGCCGAAGACCGGGATCAGCCCCAGGGTCAGGGCGATGACGAGTGTCACCGTGGCCAGCTGGCAGTTGCGCAGGGTCCGCTCCTGGCCCGTCACGGCCAGCAGGTAGCCGGCGGGGCCGGTCATGGCGTTGACCAGCTGCCCGAGTGCCAGCACCCGCAGGGGATCCGCGGCCGCGCCGAACTCCGCGCCGAACAGCGCGAGGATCGGTGTCGGCCAGACGACGAAGAGCAGCAGGGGGGGCGCCGCCAGCAGGCTCATGCGGCGGGTCGTGAGCACCATCAGGCGGTGGACCGCCGGCAGGTCGCCCGCGTGGTGCATCGCGGCGAAACGCGGTGCGGTGATGCTGCCGAACAGGGCCACCAGCAGCCCGACCTGCGTGGTCAGCCGCTGGGCGACGTTGTAGACGCCCGCGTCGCTGCTGCTCGCCAGCGCCCCCAGCAGCAGCAGCGGCGACCAGGCCAGGACGAAGTTCAGTGCATCGACCCAGAACAGCGGCACGGCGGTGGCCATGATCTGGCGCAGCGTCGGCGGAGCGTCGGCGGCGCCGGCACGCGCCAGGCAGCCGAGGGTGATGGCCAGGCCGAGCAGGGAGGCCCCGATCACGCCGGTCAGGTAGCAGAGGGCGACGGTCGTCGGCGCCACCGGCCCGGCCATGGCGGCCAGCAGCAGCAGCGCCGTGACCATCGACGGCATGCCCAGCCCCTCGACGAACGCGGCCCAGCCCACCCTGGAGGCGGCCTTGAGCAGGCTCGCCTGCACGTGGATCAGGGCCATCGGCACCACGGCGAGCGCGCAGATCGACAGCACGCGGCCGAGCGCCGGGTCGTCGAACAGGCGCAGCGCGAGCCAGTCGGCGGAGTGCAGCAGGGCCAGGGTCACGACGAGCCCGAACGCCGCCGTGATCGCCAGCACGCGTCCCAGCAGTCCGGGCGCGATCGCGCCGCGCCCGCCCGCCACCCCGGCGAAGCGCAGCAGGGCGGTGTCCAGGCCGCAGCGCGCCGCGATCCCGGCCCCCATCACCACGGTGACGGCGATGTAGAACTGCCCCGCCCCCGCGGCGCCCAGGAGGCGCGCGATCAGCACGCTCATCACGAACGCCACCGCCGGGCCCAGGCCACGGATCGCCAGGGCCCAGGTCGCCGCGCCGAGCAGTCGCCGGTCGGCGTCGTGTGCCGCCTGCTGGGGGGTGCTCGCGGTCATGAGCCGACCCGGGCCAGGGCGTTGTCGGGGCAAGCGGCCGCGACCGCCGGCCCGCCCGCCTGCTTGAGGTGCCAGTTCCAGGCGTGCCGGATCATCGTCTCGAGGTCGGGGTGCTCCGGCAGCCAGCCGAGGACACGCCGCGCGAGGCCGGCGTTGGCGATCAGCGAGGCGGGGTCGCCGGGACGGCGCGCCGCGTTGACGGCGAGGATGCGCCTGCCGGTGACCAGGCGGGCCGCGTCGATCACCTCGCGCACGGAGAAACCCTCGCCGTTGCCGAGATTGAACGTCGCACTCGCGGCCCCGCTGTCGAGGTACTCGAGGGAGAGCATGTGGGCGCGGCACAGGTCGCGGACGTGGATGTAGTCGCGCACGCAGGTCCCGTCACGCGTGGGGTAGTCGCTGCCGTAGACCGTGATCGCGTCGCGCGTTCCCGAGGCGGCCTGCAGCACCAGCGGGATCAGGTGCGTCTCCGGCTCGTGGCGCTCGCCGAGGCGACCCTGCGGATCGGCGCCCGCGGCGTTGAAGTAGCGCAGCGCCACGTGGCGCAGCCCGTAGGCCGCGTCGTAGTCGGCGAGGACCTGCTCGACCATCCGCTTGCTGTGCCCGTAGGGGTTGATCGGCAGGGTCGGGGTCTGCTCGGTGATGACCGCCTGGTCGGGCTGCCCGTAGACCGCGGCGGTCGAGGAGAAGACGAACTGATCCACGCCGTGGCGGCGCATGGTGTCGAGCAGCCGCAGGGTCGAGACGGTGTTGTTGCGGTAGTAGTCGGCCGGGTCGGCCATCGAGGCGCCGACCTGAGAGAGGGCTGCGAAGTGCATCACCGCACCGATGCGGTTGGACTGGAACACCTGCTCGAGGAGCATCGCGTCGCCGAGGTCGCCACGGACGAAGTCGCCGTGCAGGACGGCGTCGCGGTGGCCGGTCGAGAGGTTGTCCAGGGTGATCGTGCGGTAGCCCGCCTCGGCGAGCATTTGCACCATGTGCGAGCCGATGTAACCGGCGCCGCCTACAACGAGGATGGTACGCATTTCAGGTTCTCCTAGGGTGAGGTGTTCAGCAGTCGGGGTCAGGCGGCCGGGCGCGGCCGCCACGCGCGGGTCGAGAAGGCCACGCCGGCGGCCTGCAGCGCGCGCCGCAGGCGCGTGGCGAGGCCGCGCTCGGAGGCCAGCACGAGGGCGTTCAGGGCGATCTCTTCCTCCGGCGCGTCGGCGGGAAGGAACAGGGAGGCATCGAGCAGGCCGTAGTCGGCCGCCGCGTCGCGACCGTCGTGCGTGGCCGGCGGGCACTCGGCGTCCGCCGCACTCACCGGCGTGCCGAACAGGCGGAGGTCGCCGGAGACGACGGCCAGCAACCGCGGCAGGTGCCTGAGGAGGGGCGCCGGGCAGGCCCAGGCGAAGGTCTCGATCGGAAGGCGCACGGGCCGTCCGGCGTGGTCGCGCCCGGGACGGTTGCCGCGCAGCGTGAGCCGCACCAGCGGCCGGCGCGGCGCGGTGACGAGCGAGAGGAGCAGGGCGATCGGCCAGAGCGGGAGGGAGAGTCCCAGCAGGCCCAGCCCGGCGAGCCGATCCAGCGGGTGGGAGAGGCGCGGCGGGTCCATCGGCGCCAGCAGTTCGCCGTCGGTGACGCGCAGCGTCGTCCCGGTGTCCACGCGAACCAGCACGTCACCGCGCACCACGGCATCGCTGACGTTGACGTTCTGACCGACGTAGGTTCCCGGCAGCACCACGGCCGAGCGCAGGGTGGAGTCGGCATCGACGTAGCAGCCGTCGCCGACGACCACGTTGCCCCTGAGCCGGGCGCTCGGTCTGATCACGCAGTCATCGCCGATCAGCGCCGGGCCCGCCGCGATCTGGCCTGCGTCGACGGTCGACAGCCGCCCGACACGCAGCCCGCCGGCCGGTTCGCGGCCCGGGAGCGCGAGTCCGGGAAAGCGCCCGTTGAGGACGTCCATGTTGGCGGCGTGGAGCGCGGCAACGGACTCGATCGCCGCGTAGGACGCGGCGCCCATGCCGATGCGTGGCGCGCCGGGGTTGCGCACCGGGGGCGTCGGCCAGGCGACGTCGCGCGCGCTTCCCCCCATGGCGTTGACCAGGCAGACGCCGGCCGGGCGCCCGTCGACCAGGGCGTTGATCTCGGCATCCTGCAACCAGGCCGCGGCCTCGGTGAACTCCCGGCAGACGGGCGTGCGCAGGGTGTCCCCGCGCAGGGCCAGGAACGGGGTGTGCAGGCGCGAACCCAGGCGCGCGATCAGCGCCGCCGGGGCTTCCTCGCCGCGCGAGAGCGCGTAACTCAGCACGAAGCCCCAGCGCGCGCCGTCGCCGAACCGCTCCTGGATCTGCTGGCTGTTGGCCGAGACCACCACGATCACCTCCTCGATCGCGGCGTCGGCGAGATCCTCCAGCGCGTACTCGAGCAGGGGCTTGCCCGCGACGGGGAGCAGGGCGGGGCAGAGCCCCTCGGTCAGCGGGCCGAACTCACGGCCCAGGCGGTCGGCGAAGACGATGGCTTGCATCGGGGTGTCCTCCTCGGGTGATCAGTAGGCGCCGCGCGCGGACAGGACCGCGGGGACGGTTCGCGCCAGCAGGCGCACGTTCTCGCCGAGCGTGGCGCGGTGCATGTACTCGACGTCGAGCTCGACCTGTTCGTCGAACGGGATCTCGGAGCGACCGCTCACCTGCCAGATGCAGGTGATCCCGGGCTCGGCGTCGAGGCGCCGGCGGTCGCTGACGGTGTACTGGGCGACCTCGCTCGGCAGCGCGGGACGCGGACCGACCAGCGACATGTCGCCGCGCAGCACGTTCCACAGCTGCGGCAGCTCGTCGATGGAGTAACGGCGGATGAAGCGACCGACCCGCGTCACGCGCGGATCGTCGCGCATCTTGAACAGCACCCCCCCGGCCATCTCGTTGTTTGCCATCAGCGCCGCCTTGCGTGCCTCGGCGTCGATGTACATCGAACGGAATTTCCAGAAAGCGAAGGGTTCGCCCCTGAGGCCGACGCGCATCTGGCGGAACAGCACGGGGCCGGGGGACTCGAGACGGATCGCGAGGGCGACCAGCAGCAGCAGCGGGGCGAGGCCGGCCAGGGCCGTCGCGCTGACCAGCACGTCCAGCAGACGGCGCGCGCGTGCGATCCGCCGCGGCCGGCCGCGCCAGTGCGCCCGACGCAGGGCCGCCAGCCCCGGCTTCCCGGGCCGCAGCGACGGGTCGGCGCGCGGCGCTTCGACCGCCAGCGGCACGCTGCGCACACGCCAGGCGCGGAACAGGAACAGCGGATTGCCGAGCACGTAACGGCGCCACATGCGGCGTGGCTCCTGGAGCAGACGCCAGGTCCACTCCATGCCCAGTTCGCGGAGCCACAGCGGGGCACGCGGGATGCGGCCCGAGTAGAAGTCGAACAGCCCACCGACGCCCATGCAGACACGCGGCTGCAGCTGCTGGCGGTGCGCCTCGATCCAGAGTTCCTGCGCGGGCACGCCCTTCGCCACCAGCAGCACGTCGGCACCGGAGAGGTTGATCTCGTCGATCACCGTGGGCGCCTGCGCCTCGGTGAAGTAACCGTGGTGGGTGCCGGCGACCTGCAGGTCGGGCACGCGCTGGCGCATGACCCGCGCGACCTCGGCGGCGACGCCGGGCTGGGCCCCGAGGAGGAACAGCGACAGCCCTTCGCGTGCGAGGCGCTCGCACAGCGCGGGGAACAGGTCGGTGCCGTTGAGGTTCTCGCGCATCGACAGACCGTGGATACGGAACGCGGCCTGCACGCCGGTGCCGTCGGGCAGCACCAGGTCGGCGTTCTGCAGCCCCGCCCGGTACCCGGCCTGTTCCCAGGCCGTGTTCAGGCAGTGCGCGTTGACGAAGGCGACGTGCGCGGTGTGCACGCCCCGGGCGCGGGCGACGATCCAGTCCAGGGCCGCCGTGCGCGAGATGTTGTCGATGGTGATGCCGAAGAGGTTCCAGCGCCCCGGGCTCGGGCGGACGCGCTGGCCGCCGAACAGGCCGACCACCAGGGCGCGCAGGAGCAGCCCGGCGTGGGCGGCAAGGCCGTGCGTCGTCGGGGCGTGCCGACCTGCCACCTCGACCGTCGCCGCCATGCGCACCCCGTCGCGCACCTGCTGGCGCGAGACCAG
>JBFIFF010000098.1:0-6923 GCA_041602955.1 Gammaproteobacteria bacterium
GAAGTACGAGGACAAGAACGGCGACGGCCGCATCCAGTACTACGACGAGAAGGGCCTCGGTGCCAAGGCGGCCGAGTACGGCTGGAAGGGCAACGAGATGGTCAAGGTCGACCGCGACATCCTGGTGCTTGCCAACCCCGAGATCGCCGGCCTGCCGAACTGGGTCATCGCCATCGTCGTGGCGGGTGGCCTCGCGGCGGCGCTGTCGACCGCGGCGGGCCTGCTACTCGCGATCGCCTCGTCGATCTCGCATGACCTGATGAAGGGCGTGTTCATGCCGGACATCTCGGAGAAGGCGGAGCTGCTGGCCTCGCGTATCTCGATGGTCGGTGCGATCGCGCTCGCCGGGTACCTCGGACTCAACCCGCCAGGGTTCGCCGCAGGTACCGTGGCGCTCGCCTTCGGACTGGCCGCCTCGTCGATCTTCCCCGCCCTGATGTTCGGCATCTTCATGAAGAAGATGAACAAGGAAGGGGCGGTCGCCGGCATGATCGCGGGCATCGGCATCACGCTGTTCTACGTGTTCCAGCACAAGGGCATCCTGTTCATCAAGGGCACCGAGTACCTTGGCAGCATGCCGGAGAACTGGTTCCTGGGCATCGAGCCGAACGCGTTCGGCGCGATCGGTGCGCTGGCCAACTTCATCGTGGCCGTCACCGTGATGAAGCTGACCACGCCGCCGCCGGAGCACATCCAGCACCTCGTCGAGGACATCCGCGTCCCGAAGGGTGCCGGGGCTGCGACCGGCCACTAAATCGACCTTCCAGCAAGGTTGATGCGAACCCCGCTTCGGCGGGGTTCGTTTTTTTCTGCGGGCGTTTTTCCCTGGCCGGCCAGCGCACGTCGGCCGTCTCGCGTTAACATGGAGCGCATCAAACAGGAACCCGGGCAGGAACCCATCATGGACGTCGAACTCCTCGAGATCCGCGACTTCCTCGCGGCCCACCACCCCTTCGACCAGCTGCCCGACGGCGCGCTGTCGAACATGGTCGGCAAGATCGAGATCCGCTACTTCAAGCGGGGCAACCCGGTGCTCGAACCGGGGCAGGCCATCGACCACCTGCACATCCTGCGCAGCGGCGCGGTCGAGGTGACCCGGTCCGACGGCGAACTGCTCGCGCGCCTCGGCGAGGGCGACCTGTTCGGTTACCGCGCGCTGCTCGAGGGACGCCAGGTGCACAACCGCGTGGCGGCGCTCGAGGACTGCCTGGTCTACCTGCTGCCGACGGCCGAGATCGACGCCCTGTGCGAGGCGCACCCGACCATCGCCTACTTCTTCGGGCTGCTCGGGGAGAAGTCACTGGCGCGGGCGATCGAGTACCGTCCCGACCCGCCCGACCAGGCGCAGACGCTCAACCTGGTGACCACGCCGGTGCGCGACCTGCTTGCGCGCGGTCCGATCAGCGCGCCGCCTGACAGCTCGATCTGCGAGGTCGCGCGGCGCATGAGCGAGCACCGCGTCTCGTCGATGCTGATCACCGAGGAGGACCGGCTGGTCGGCATCCTCACCGACCGCGACCTGCGCAACCGCGTGGTTGCCCCCCAACTCGACTGCCATCGCCCGGTGCGCGACGTCATGACCCCGGACCCGCTCGCGATCCAGATCGGCGACTTTGCCTTCGAGGCGATGCTGCTGATGGCACGCAAGAACATCCACCACCTGCCGGTGGTCGACGCTGGGCGCGTCGCCGGCATGATCACCGCGACCGACCTGACCGAGCGCCAGGCGGCCTCCGCCGTCTACCTGGTCGGCGACATCTACAAGCAGACCTCGATCGAGCGCATGCGCGAGGCGACGGCGAAGATCCCGCAACTGCTGGTCAGTCTCGCCGGCGCCGGGGCCAGCGCGCACAGCATCGGCCACGTCATCACCGCCCTGGGTGACGCCGTGACCAAGCGCCTGCTGCAGCTCACCGAGGCGGAGCTCGGCGCGCCACCGGTGCCCTACGCGTGGATCGCGGCCGGCTCCCAGGCGCGCAACGAGCAGACCGCGCGTTCCGACCAGGACAACTGCATGCTGCTCGACGACGCCTACGACGCGGCCGCGCACGGCGAGTACTTCAGGACGCTGGCGAAACGGGTCTGCGACGGCCTCGATGCCTGCGGCTACGTCTACTGCCCCGGCGAGATGATGGCCATGACCGACGAGTGGCGGCAGCCGCTCGCCGCCTGGAAGCGCTACTTCGACAAGTGGGTCAACCAGCCGGAGCCGAAGGCGCTGATGCTGACCTGCGTCTTCTTCGATCTGCGCTGCATCCATGGCGACGAGCGGCTGTTCCAGTCGCTGCGCGAGCACGTGCTGCAGCTCACGCGCGGCAAGACCATGTTCCTCGCCCACATGGCGGCCAACGCGCTGACCCACCAGCCACCGCTCGGTTTCTTCCGCAACTTCGTGCTGATCCGCGGCGGCGAGCACGACCACACCTTCGACATGAAGCACAACGGCATCATCCCGATCGTCGACCTGGCACGCGTCTACGCCCTGGCGGCCGGGATCGACGCGGTCAACACCCAGGAGCGCCTGTCGTCGTCGCTCGAGGGCAGCGGGGTCAGCAGCCAGGGGCAGCAGGACCTGCGTGACGCGTTGGAGTTCATCTGCCACGTGCGCATCCTGCACCAGGCGCGGCAGATCCGCGCCGGCGAGGCCGCCGACAACTACATGTCGCCCGACGAGCTCTCGCCGTTCGAGCGCAACCATCTCAAGGAGGCGTTCGCGGTGGTGCGCACCATGCAGAGCTCGCTCGCCTCGCGCTTCCAGACCAGCACCTTCAGCTGAGTCGGCACGTGGCGGCCTGGCAGCGCGCCCGGCTGGAACTGCGCCGCCGCTGGTGGCGGCGGCGCGCGCGCGGGCCGCTGCGTGCGCTGCTCGCGGCACCGTGCGCCGACCCCGCGGCCGACTGGCGCCGGGTCGAGTACCTGGTGCTCGACTTCGAGACCACCGGCACCGACCCGGGGCGGGACGAGATCCTCAGCGCCGGCTACCTCGGCATCCGCGATGCCGCCGCCTGCCTCGACACGACGCGTCACCGCCTGGTGCGTCCGACCGGCGACCTGGTGGCGCGCACCGTGGTAATCCACGGCATCACCCACGACCTCGCCGCCGAGGGGCTTGCGGCCGACGACGTGATCGGCGAGCTGCTCGAGGCGCTGGCCGGGCGGGTGCTGGTCGGTCACCACGTCGCCACCGAGGTGGCGTTCCTCTCGCGCGCGTGCCGGACGCTGTACGGTGCGCCGTTCGTCGGGCCGGTCATCGACACGCTGGCGCTGGAGTTCGCCGCCATGCGCCGGGCCGGGCTGCGCCCGCGCCGTGGCGACCTGCGCCTCGGCGGTGCGCGCGCGCGCCGTGGCCTGCCGCGCTACCGGGCGCACAACGCCCTGCTCGACGCGCTGGCCACCGCCGAACTGTTCCTCGCCCAGGCGGGCGACCTCGGCACGCCGCGTCTCGGGGAACTGCTGGCGGCGCAGGGCTAGGCAGCCGCGCTGGCCACGCGCGGCCGCAGGCGGCGGGTCAGAACCGTTTCTGGCGCTTGTTGCGCCGCTTGGCGGCGGACGCCTTCGCCTTCTTCTTGTCGATCCCCGTGGTGCCGGCGATGCCGAGCTCGACCGCGAGCACGTTGTACACCAGGCGTCGCGCGGTGCCGCGGGCGCTGAACATCAGGAACAGGGCCTGGACGCCGAACAGGAACAGGTAGGAGAGGGCGAGCGCGGGGTTGACGCCGCTGTTCAGCGGCCAGGTGAGGAGGAACGCGAGCACGAAGGTCAGCGCGATCAGGTAGAGATCGCGCAGCAGGTGCCAGCCGGTCACCGAGCCGCCGACCAGGGGCACCTCGGCGTGGCGCTCGAGCAGCTTGCACCAGGTGCTGAACTGCACGTCCGGGTGGTAGGCGGCGTCCTTGACCTCGGGGTAGGCGGTGAGCAGTGGCTTGCGGTCGAACGGCGGCTCCTTGAGGCTGAAGAACGCCTCGTGCGCCGGGTGCGCGCGACGTGGCTTGAAGTAGAGCAGGCGCGTCTTCCAGTCCGGCGGCAGGCGGCGGACGGCCTGGTAGGCGGCGACCGCGAGGACGACGCAGAAGCCGAACACGATGTCGATGCGCGGCGAGGCCAGCGACCAGCCGACGATGGCGAGCTTCAGCGGCTTGTAGCCGAACGGCAGGTGCATCAGGCAGAGGAACAGCAGCGCGGCGTTGAGCGCGCAGAAGCCTCCCATCAGCAGGCGCAGGTTGACGGACGGCGGGGCTTGCCTGGGTTCGTTCATCGTAGGTTCGTCTCGGGTCGCTGGGCGGTATATGTTCCACAATTCGGCGCCACGTGCCAGCGGCGGACGCAACGCGGCGGATGCGTCATCGCCGCAGGGCCCGCACCAGGTCGGCGTGCAGGTCGTCGACCTCCTCCACGCCGACCGACAGCCGCAGCAGCCGCTCGGTGAGGCCCTGCGCGGCGCGCTCGGCGGTGGACAGGCCGCGGTGCGAGGTCAGCGCAGGGGCGCAGATCAGGGTCTCCACGCCGCCGAGGCTGACCGCCGGACTGACCAGGCGCAGTGCGCGCTGGAAGGCCACGGTGTCCGGCGCGTCGTCGTCGAGCTCGAAGGCGAGCATGCCGCCATAGCCGCGCATCTGCCGGCGTGCGAGGGCGTGGTCGGGGTGCTCCGCCAGGCCGGGGTGGTGGACCCGCGCGATGCCGGGCTGAGCCCGCAGACGCTTGGCCAGTTCGAGGGCGTTGGCGTTCTGCCGCTCGACGCGCAGCGCCAGCGTCTTGAGGCTGCGCTCGAGCAGGTGCACGGTCAGGGCGTTGAGGCTGCCGCCGAGCAGGCGCGCGGTATCGCGCACCCGCCCGATCAGCGCGCCGTCGCCGAGCGCCACGCCGCAGCACAGGTCGCTGTGACCGCCGAGGTACTTGGTGCCGCTGTGCACGACCAGGTCGATGCCGAGGTCGATCGGGTTCTGGTTCACCGGCGAGGCGAAGGTGTTGTCGATGACGCTGACCAGGCCGTGTTCGCGGGCGAACGCCGCGGTCGCGGCGAGGTCGGTGATGCGCAGCAGCGGGTTCGACGGCGACTCGACGTAGACCTGGCGCGTCTCGGGGCGCAGCGCCGCGGCGAACGCCTCGGGCGTCGCCGGCACCAGGTCGTAGGTGATGCCGTGGCGGGCGAACGCGGTGGTGACCAGCTGATGGGTGCCGCCGTAGAGGTCGCGCTGCAGGATGGCGTGGTCGCCGTTGCGCAGCAGAGCGAACAGCACGCTGCTGATCGCTGCCATGCCGGAGCTGAACAGCAGGCCGTCGGCGGCGTGCTCGAGGGCGCACAGCCGCTCGACCAGCGCGGCCTGCGCCGGGGTGTTGAAGTAGCGCGGATAGCGTGGCTCGTCGGCGTCGAGGTAGGCGAACGCGGAGGAGGGCTCGACCGGGTTGTTGACCCCGGGGCCACGGTCGCTGCGCGACCCGGCGTGGACGCACAGGGTGTTGAGGTGCATGCGGCGGGTCCCCGGAGCGGTGGCGGGCGAGGGGGGCGACTATAGCATCGCGGCGCGAGGGGTGGGGTAGACTCGACCCACGTTCCGCGGAGGCCAGGCGGGGATCCACAGGTGAGGCCGGCATGATCGCTCCCGGCGCCCTCGAAGGGGTGCGCGTGCTCGACCTGTCGCGGGTGCTCGCCGGGCCGTGGGCCGGGCAGACGCTGGCCGATCTCGGCGCCGAGGTGATCAAGGTCGAGCGCCCCGGCAGCGGCGACGACACGCGGCACTGGGGGCCGCCCTACCTCGTCGATCGCGACGGTCGGCCGACCGACCGCTCCGCCTACTTCCTCGCCGCCAACCGCAACAAGCGCTCGGTCGCGATCGACATGAGCCGGCCCGAGGGGCAGGCGCTGGTGCGCGAGATGGCCGGGCAGTGCGACGTGCTGCTCGAGAACTTCAAGGTCGGCGGACTGGCGCGCTACGGCCTCGACTACGCGACGCTGTCGACGGCGCATCCCGGGCTGGTCTACTGCTCGATCACCGGCTTCGGCCAGCAGGGGCCGTACCGTGACCGGCCCGGCTACGACTTCATGATCCAGGCGATGGGCGGCCTGATGTCGGTGACCGGCGAGGCCGACGGGCGGCCCGGCGGCGGGCCGCAGAAGGCCGGCGTGGCGCTCGCCGACGTGCTGACCGGCCTCTACGCCAGCGTCGCCGTGCTCGCCGCCCTGCGCCACCGCGAGCGCACCGGGGAGGGGCAGTGGATCGACCTGGCGCTGCTCGACGTGCAGGTCGCCTGCATGGCCAACCAGGCGCTGAACTACCTGGTCTCCGGCGACGCGCCGGGGCGCCTCGGCAACGCCCACCCGAACATCGTCCCGTACCAGGCGTTCCCCAGCGCCGACGGTCACCTGGTGGTCGCGGTCGGCAACGACGCCCAGTTCCGTCGGCTGTGCAACCTGGTCGGCACGCTGGAGTGGGCCGACGACCCGCGTTTCGCGACCAACGCCGCACGCGTGCGCCACCGCGAGGCGCTGGTCCCGGAGCTGGCCGAGCGGCTGCGCACCCGCACCACGGACGCCTGGCTCGCCGCGCTCGAGGAAGCCGGCATCCCGTGCGGGCCGATCAACCCGCTCGACCGGGTGTTCGCCGACCCGCAGGTCGCGGCGCGCGGCCTGCGCCGCGACTTCGACGACGAGGCCGGGCCGGTGCCGACCGTGGCCAGCCCGCTGCGCCTGTCGGCGACGCCGGTCACCTACCGCCGCCCGCCGCCGCATTTGGGCGAGGACACGCAGGCGGTACTCGACTGGCTGGACGGACGCCGCGAGTCGCCAGAGGACTGAGCGTTTCGCCCGCGATCCCGGCACGACCGCAACGATCTGGCGCGCAGCCACAGCGGTTATCCGCCGGGAACGTGCCGCCGGACGGGTTTGCGTTCACGAGACCATGCCGACCCGTCACATGTGTGTCATC
>JBFIFF010000099.1:0-6922 GCA_041602955.1 Gammaproteobacteria bacterium
AAATGGATATCAATTTGCAAAGCAAGTTGCTCCGTTTCATCCAGACCGGGACTTTCCAGCGGGTCGGCGAGAACCGGGTGCAGAAGGTCGACATCCGCTTCGTCTGCGCGACCAACCGCGATCCGCTCGTCGAGGTCCGCGAGGGGCGCTTCCGCGAGGATCTCTACTACCGGCTCAACGTCATCCCCGTCGAACTCCCGCCCCTGCGCGAGCGCGGCGACGACGTGCTGCTGATCGCCGAGCGTTTCCTGGCGGCGATGGCCGCGGAGGAGGGCAAGCAGTTCAAGGCCTTCTCACCCGCGGTGCAGACCGCGCTGCAGCTGCACTCCTGGCCGGGCAACGTCCGGGAACTGCAGAACGTCGTGCGCAACATCGTCGTGCTCAACGACGGTCCGCAGGTGACGACCGAGATGCTCCCGCAGGCCCTCCAGGTCGCGCCCGCCGCCGGGGTGGCGCGGCGATCCGGCCCCGGACCCGGCGCCGAGGCGGCGCCTGCGCAGACCGCGCCCGACACCCCTGCCGAGCGACCGTCGTCTCTCGCCGACGAGGCGCAGGTCATCCGGCCGCTCTGGATCGAGGAGCGCGAGCTGATCGAGCGCGCGGTGCGGCTGTGCGACGGAAACGTCCCCAAGGCCGCGGCCCTGCTCGAGATCAGCGCCTCGACCATCTACCGCAAGCGCCAGGCGTGGCAGGAGGCCGACGCCGGCTGACCCGCCCGCCCCAACCCGTGCGAATCGAGGTTGGTCCGGGTATTGCATGATCTCCCTCAACCGTCCGCGGACCGCCGCGGCAAACAGAGGAAGAGATGCATGAACACCCAATTCGCGACGGCCGCCACGGTCACCCCCAACCCGCACCGGATCCTCGTGGTCGACGACGACCCCCTGATGCGCATCGCCGCGCGTGCCGCGCTGGAGAAGGCGGGGCACGAGGTGATCGAGGCCGATTCGGGGGAGACGGCCCTGGAGGCGATCGAGGGCGAGGCGCCGGACGGCGTCCTCCTCGACCTGACCATGCCGGGCCTCGACGGCTACGCCACCTGCTCGAGCCTGCGCGAGCGGCTCGACGAGGACCCGATCCCGATCGTGATCGTCACCGCGAGCGACGACCTCGACGCGATCGAGCGCTCGTTCTCCGTCGGCGCCACCGATTTCGTCACCAAGCCGATCAACTGGCCGGTGCTCAAGCAGCGCCTGAACTATCTGGTGCGCAACCGCTACGTGGCGCTCGATCTCCAGGACAGCGAACTCGGGCGCCGCGCCCTCCTCGAGACCGTGCCCGACACCATCGCCCGCGTCGACCGCCAGGGCCGGCTGTGCGAGTTCAAGATGTCGCGCGAAGGGACGGCGTTCGACGCGCGCCTGATGGTCGCGCAGTCGCTGTTCGAAGCGCTGCCGGAGGCGAGCGTCGCCGAGGCACGCCGCGCCCTGCAGGCGACCCTGGCTGGCGCGGGGAGCAGCAGTTTCGAGTTCGCCCTCGAGGACGACGGTCACGTGGGCCACTACGAGGTCCGGATGGTCGTCTGCGGCGAGGATCACGCGACCCTGATGGTGCGCGACTTCACGCAGAAGAAGCTGGCCATGGAGCGTATACGGCAGCTCGCCTACACCGACCCGTTGACCGGGCTGCCCAACACGGCGGCCTTCCACGAGGCGCTCGACGCGCGCCGCTCCGAGCAGCGGCAGGCCCCGCAGGTCGATGCCGTCCTGCGCATCAGCCTCGACAATCTCGGCTACGTGGAGAGCGTCTACGGCCACCGCGTCAAGGACGAGGTGGTGCGGCGCGCGGGCCGGCGGCTCAGGCTGGCGTTCGTCGACGCCACGCGGCGCGGCGGTCTCGTCGCGCGAATCCGCGATCACGAGTTCGCCGTGCTGGCGCCCATGCTGAAACGGGATTCCGGCATCGACGCCCTGATGGACGGCGCCGAGCACAGCCTGGCCCAGGTGTTCGAGGTCGAGGGGCGCGAACTGCGCATGATCACCAGCATCGGCACGGCACAGTCGCCCGTGGACGGCAGCGGGATGCAGCTGTTCGACCGCGCCGCCAGCGCGCTCGACGAGGCGCGGCGCGATGCGGTCACGCGCCGGCGCAGCTATTCGAAGGACATCCATCGCCAGGCGCGCGACGAGGCCGACATGGAGGCGCGCCTGCGCCGGGCGATCCACGGCGACGGCATCCACCTGGTCTACCAGCCGAAGTTCGCCGCGCAAGACGGGCGCATCGTCGGCGTGGAGGCCCTGGTCAGGTGGGAGGAGCCGCAGCTCGGGCCCGTCTCTCCGGGGGTCTTCATCCCCCTCGCCGAGCGTTGCGGATTGATCCTCCCTCTCGGTGAAAAGATCATGGAGATGGCCTGCCTGCAGGCCCTCGCATGGCGCGACGGCGCGGTCGGCGAGATGCCCATCGCGGTCAATTTCTCCGGCCAGGAGTTCTCGCGCGCCGACCTCCCCGCGACCTTCGCCGAGACGCTGGCGCGTCACGGCCTCGACAGCCGTGCGGTCGAGATCGAGATCACCGAGACGGCCGCGGTCGCCGACACCGAGATGGTCAGGGTGCTGCTCGGCGAGCTCAACACCATGGGCGTCCGCGTCGCGATCGACGATTTCGGCACCGGGTTCTCCTCGCTGGGGCTGCTGCGCGACCTGCCCTTCGACATCCTCAAGATCGATCGCAGCTTCGTCGACGGCCTGGGCACCGACCCCACGTCCGAGGCGATCACCCGGGCGATCATCGACATGGGGCGCGCCCTGGGAATGCAGATCGTCGCCGAGGGGGTCGAAAACGACACCCAGAAGCGGTTCCTCGTCGCACACGGCTGCGACATCCTGCAGGGCTTCCTGCTCGGGCGCCCGATGACGGCGGACCGGCTGTTCGCCGAGGAGCACGTGGCCTGATGCGGACGCGGCGTCGGGAGGGCCCAACGCCGCACGTTCCACCGGGGGCCTGCGGTGATCCGCCGCGGGATCCGCCAAGGGTAGGACGGGCCGATCCGCGCCAGTGCGTGCGGATCGGCCCTTGCGTTTACATCCGCGCGACGATGCGCTTCATGCACGCCTTCATGTCGGCCTCGAGGTCCGGGTGCTGCAGCGCATACTCCATGGTCGCCTCGAGGTATCCGAGCTTGCTGCCGCAGTCGTAGCGCTTGCCCTGGAAGCGGTAGGCCAGCAGCCGTTCCTCGAGCAGCAGCGCGGCGATCGCGTCGGTGAGCTGGATCTCGCCCCCGGCCCCCGCCTGGACGTCGACCAGCTTGTCGAAGATGCGCGGGGTCAGGATGTAGCGCCCGACCACGGCGAGCGTCGACGGGGCCGCGTCCGGGGCCGGTTTCTCGACGATGGCCTGCACTTCGCTGCGCTGCTCGTCGAGCGTCTGCGAGGAGATGATGCCGTACTTGTCGGTGTCCTCCGGGGCCACCTCCTCGACGCCGATCACGCTGCAGCGCTCCCGGTCGTAGAGTCGGGCCATCTGCTTCATGCAGCCGGTCCCGCCGCCGTCGATCAGGTCGTCGGCCAGGATCACGGCGAACGGCTCGTCGCCGACCACGGGTCGCGCACACAGGACCGCGTGGCCCAGCCCGAGCGCCTCGGGCTGACGGATGTAGACGCAGCTGACGCCCTTGGGCACCACGCCGCGCACGATCTCGAGCATCTCCGTCTTGCCCTTGCGCTCGAGTTCCGCCTCGAGCTCGTAGTTCTTGTCGAAGTGGTCCTCGATGGCGCGCTTGCTGCTGCTGGTGACGAACACCAGCTGCGTGACGCCGGCCTCGAGGGCCTCCTCGACGGCGTACTGGATCAGCGGCTTGTCGACGACGGGCAGCATCTCCTTGGGATTCGCCTTGGTCGCCGGGAGGAACCGTGTGCCTAGCCCCGCGACGGGGAATACGGCCTTGCGGATCATGTGCACTCTCCTTGGGTCGATGGAATTGAAAATACGTGTCCTGGGGGCCGGCGACGGCGGTCGGCGACGTCACTCGCGCCGACCCGGTCGCGGGCGGGTCTCATCTCATGGCGCCGACGCGAGGTGCGCGCGGTAGGCGGCCAGCGTGTCCGACAGCCCCTGCGCGAGCGCGTCATGCAGCGCCGGGACCTCCGCCGCGCGTCCCTCGCGGGCGGCGCGCTCGAGGGCCAGGGCCAGGCCCTGGAGGCGCAGCGCGCCGAAGGTGCCTGCAAGCCCCTTCAGGGCGTGGGCCTCGTCGCCGACTTCGGTGAGCCGGTCCTCGGCCACGGCGTGACCGAGCGCGGCGTCGCGACGTTCGACCTCGGTGACGAACATGGTCAACATGCCCGGCACCGCTTCGGCCGAGGTGTCGCGGGCCAGGTTGTCCAGGGAGGCCTGGTCGAGGAGGGGGGGCAGGGTGTGATCGGTCATGCGGGATCCCTCGGTTTGGGTGGCGGGGCGATCGGCTGAGGCGTCGATCCAGCGCTGGATCTCGCCCAGCAGCTCGTCCCGCGTGAAGGGCTTGGTCACGCAGGCGTTCATGCCCACGTCGAGGTAGGTGGCCAGGTCGCCCTCGTCGGCGTTGGCGGTGACCGCGATGATCGGCGTGGTCCGGTTCGGGCCCTCGGCCTCGCGCAGGCTCCGGGTCGCCTCGACGCCGTTCATGCCGGGCATGCGCACGTCCATCAGGATGGCGTCATAGCGGGTCGCCGCGGCGCGCGCGATCGCGGCGTGGCCGTCCTGCGCGTCGTCGACCACCAGCCCCGCGCCCTCGAGCATGTTGCGGGCGACCAGCCGGTTGGCGGCGATGTCGTCGACCACCAGCACGTGCCCGGCGAGGCGCTGCCCGCCCGCCGCGTCGCCCGCGCCGGGCGTGTCGCGCTCCGGCAGCCGCCCGCTGGCGAGCCACGCGGCGAGGTCGGTGAACTGCAGCGGCATGAACAGCACGCCGTCGTCCGCGCCCAGCCAGTCGGGACGCGGGCCGTCCTCCAGCATCGGGTCGCGCAGGAGCAGCTTGCGGCAGGCCAAGCCCGTCAGGGGCGATCCGTGGTCGTCGCTGCCGGGCAGCGCGTGGCGATCCAGGACGACCGCGTCGCGGTCGCCCAGCTCGGGGGTGACGCGAGCGAGCGATGCCAGGTCGCGGTGGGCCGTGTAGCTGGCGCCCAGTTCCAGGACGGGCCCGCGCAGTGCATCGAGGAACGGCAGGTTCGGCGAGACGGCGTGCACCGCATGCCGGTAGGCGGGACGGGGCGGCGGCGCGTCGTGCGGCGCGTCGTGCGACGCGGGGCAGACCAGCGGCAGGCCGACCACGAAGCGGCTGCCCCGGCCCGGCGTGCTGGTGACCCCGATCCGTCCGCCCATCGCCTGGACGATCTGGCGGGAGATCGTCAGCCCGAGGCCGGATCCCGAATAGCGCGTCGACGCGCTGTCGTCGACCTGTTCGAACTCCTCGAAGACGTGCTCGAGCCGCCCTGGCGGGATGCCGATGCCGGAGTCCTGGACCACGATCTCGAACTCGCTTCCGCTCTCGCTTGCGGACGCCTCTTCCGGTCCCTGCCGGGTGACCGCCACGGTCACCGCGCCCGCGTCGGTGAACTTGACCGCATTGTCGCAGAGGTTCTGCAGCACCTGGCGCAGGCGTGCCGGGTCGAGCAGCAGCGTGTCCGGAAGCGCGGGGTCGATGACGCTGAGCAGCCTCACGTCCTTCTCGGCCGCGCGCGGCGACAGGCCCTCGAGCACCCTCCGGATCACGGCCGCGAGGTCGGTCGGCTCCGGCTCGAGTTTCAGGTGGCCGGCCTCGACCCGCGAGAAGTCGAGGACGTCGTTGATCAGGCTCAGCAGGCTCTGCCCCGAACTGGACGCCACCTGCAGGAGGTTCTGCTGACGGGTCCCGGGCGGGACGGTTTGCAGCAGCTCGAGCGCGCCGAGCACGGCGTTGAGCGGAGAGCGCAGTTCGTGGCTCATGTGCGCGAGGAAGCGGGACTTGGCTTTCGAGGCCTCCTCGGCGGCCTGCAGCGCATCCCGCAGCGCGGTATCGGTGGCCTTGCGCTCGCTGATGTCGCGCATGAATGCGGTGAAGAGCGTCTGTTCGCCGACCTCGTTGGCGACCAGCGCGAGCTCGACCGGGAACCGTTCACCGTTCGCGCGCAGCGCCTCGACCTCGGCCCGTTGCCCGATCAGCGGGCCCTCCCCGGTCTCCAGGTAGCGTCGCATGCCGGCGTGGTGCATCGCCCGCATCTCCTCGGGGATGACCAATTCGGCGAGCGGCTGGCCGATGGCGTCGGCCCTGGGGTAGCCGAAGATGGTCTCGGCCGCGGGGTTGAACTCGACGACGGTCCCCTGTGCGTCGATGGTGATCAGGCCGTCGAGGCTCGCCTCGGCGATGGCCGAACTGATCGTCCGCTGGCGTTCCGCCTGCTGCTCGAGGTGGTGCTGGAGCCGCAGGTCGCGGAGCAGCCCGACGAAGTTGCGCCGATCCCCGCTCTGGATCTCGGAGACCGACAGGTCGACCGGGATCAGCGTGCCGTCCCGGTGCCGGGCCTCGACCCTGCGCCCGGTCCCGATGATCCGGGGCTCGCCGGTGCGCAGGTAGGTGGCGAGGTAGCCGTCGTGTGCGCTGCGGTGCGGCTCGGGCATCAGCCGCGAGACGTTGTGCCCGACCAGCTCGGCCGCCGGGTAGCCCAGGAGGTTCTCGACGGCCTGGCTCACCCGCTCGATCCTGCCACGCTCGTCGATCACGACGATGCCGTCGACGGCCGCCGCGAGGATGGACTCGAGATAGCGCTCGCTCTCCCGGGCCTGTGCCAGCGCCAGTTCGGTATCGTGGTGACCGGCCAGCGACCCGCGGTGCGACGAGTCGAGATGCTGCAGCATGCGATCGAAGGCCTGCGCGGTCTTGGCGATCTCGTCGTGCCCGTCGAGCGACACCCGGTGGGCGAGGTCGCCGCGGGTGACCGCCTCGGCCCCTTGCGCGAGGCGGCGCAGGCGACCG
>JBFIFF010000100.1:0-6917 GCA_041602955.1 Gammaproteobacteria bacterium
CAGCCTGACGCCGCGCGAGGCCAAGGTGCTGCGCATGCGCTTCGGCATCGACATGAACACCGATCACACCCTCGAGGAGGTCGGCAAGCAGTTCGACGTCACCCGCGAGCGCATCCGCCAGATCGAGGCCAAGGCACTGCGCAAACTGCGCCACCCGAGCCGCTCGGAAGGCCTGCGCAGTTTCATCGAGGGCGAGAGCTGAGCGGTTTTCTCCGCCGCGCGCGGTCACGAATGAAGGGCTCCCGACCGCAGAGGCGGAGCCCGCGACCCGGTCCCAGGGCCTGTAGCTCAGTCGGTTAGAGCAGGGGACTCATAATCCCTTGGTCCCAGGTTCGAGTCCTGGCGGGCCCACCAACCCTCGAGCTTGGCGCACGCGTTTGCGCCATCTCTGGACATGCCATGCACCTGCCGAGGTCTCGCGTTAAGATGCGCGGCTTACCGGTTGAGTGGAGACCCCGACCATGGCGAGCGACTACCACGCGCCCGTAGCCGACCTGCGTTTCTGTCTCGAGTCGTTGTGCGACCTGGAGGAACTGGCCTCCCGCCCCGGCTACGAGGAGGCGACCCCGGACATGGTCGCGGCGGTGCTCGACGAGGCCGGCCGCTTCGCCGGCGAGGTTCTGGCGCCACTCAACGGGCCGGGCGACCGTCAGGGCGCGCAGCTGGTCGACGGCAAGGTGCAGCTCGCCGACGGGTTCGCCGAGGCCTACGCGCAGTTCGTCGAAAACGGTTGGCCGGCGCTGGACATGCCGGCCGAGTTCGGCGGCCAGGGGATGCCCAAGGCGGTCGGGACCGCGGTCAACGAGTGCTGGCACAGCGCCAACCTCGCCTTCGCTCTCGGCCCGATGCTGACCCAGGGGGCGATCGACGCCGTCGAGGCGCACGCCACCGACGCCCTCAAGGCGACCTACCTCGAGAACATGGTCTCCGGCACCTGGTCGGGCACCATGAACCTCACCGAGCCGCAGGCCGGCTCCGATCTCTCCGCGGTACGCGCCAAGGCGGTCCCGGAAGACGACCACTACCGGATCACCGGGCAGAAGATCTTCATCACCTGGGGCGAGCACGAGGCGGCCGGGAACATCGTCCACCTGGTGCTCGCCCGGTTGCCCGATGCCCCGGACGGGACACGCGGCATCTCGCTGTTCCTGGTGCCGAAGTTCCTGGTCAACGCCGACGGCTCCCTCGGGGAGAGGAACGACGTCCGCGCGGTGTCGCTGGAGCACAAGCTCGGCATCCACGCCAGCCCGACCTGCGTGATGAGTTACGGCGACGAGGGCGGCGCCGTCGGCTACCTCGTCGGCGAGGAGAACAAGGGCCTCGCCTGCATGTTCACGATGATGAATGCCGCACGCCTCGCCGTGGGCCTTCAGGGCGTGGCGATCGGCGAACGTGCCTATCAGGCCGCGGCGGGCTACGCCAAGGAGCGTGTCCAGGGCAGCGCCCCCGGCCACCCGGGGCGCGTGGCGATCATCGAGCATCCCGACGTGCGACGCATGCTTCTGACCATGCGTGCGCTGGTCGAGGCGAGCCGGGCGCTGTCGCTGGTGGCCGTGGCGGCCTTCGATCGCACGGCGCGCGCCCGCGACGACGACGAGCGCAGGGCGCAGCAGGCGCGCGTCGACCTGCTCACGCCGATCGTCAAGGCGTGGGCGACCGAGAACGGCCAGGAGGTGGCAAGTCTCGGCGTGCAGGTGCACGGCGGCATGGGCTACATCGAGGAGACCGGCGCGGCGCAGCATCTGCGCGACGCGCGCATCACCACCATCTACGAGGGCACCACAGGCATCCAGGCGCTCGACCTGGTCGGGCGCAAGACCCTGCGCGACGGTGGGGAGGCGATGCGCGCACTGCTCGCTGAAATGGGGGAGCTGAGCGCCGCGCTCGAGGCCGACGGCAAGGTGGCCGACCTGGTGGATCCCTACGCCGAGGCCGTGGCGCGCGGCGCGGCGGGGCTCGACTGGCTGCTCGCCAACGGGGCGGAGGATCCCGAGGTCCCGGCGAGCGTCGCGGTCCCCTACCTGATGCTGCAGGGGACGGTGTGCGGTGCCTGGGTCATGGCGCGCGCGGCGTTGGCGGCGAGCCAGCGGCTGGTCGCGGGCGGTGGGGACGAGGCGTTCCTGCACGCCAAGCTGGTCACGGCCCGCTTCTACTTCGACCACGTCGCACCGCGCGCCGGGGCGTGGCTGGCGACGGTCGAGGCCGGCTCGCGCGGCCTCGCCGACCTCGCCAGCGAAGCGTTCTAGGCGCCCGCGTCGCACGACCCGGCCGGGGCGGCTAGAATCGCGGCTTGCGGCTGTACGCTCCCCGCCCGCATCCACGCGCCAAGGCGCGCACCCTGACGGAGGAATGCCCGTGTCGAAAGTCCTGATCATCGGTGCCGGTGGCGTCGGCGGCGTCGTCACCCACAAGTGCGCCCAGGTGCCCGAGGTCTTCTCGGAGATCGTGCTGGCCAGCCGCAACGAGGAAAAGTGCAAGAAGATCGCGGCGCAGATCGAGCGACCGATCGCCACCGCGCAGGTCGATGCCGACAACGTCCCGGAGCTGGTCGCCCTGCTCGAGCGCGAGCGGCCGGCGCTGGTGATCAACGTCGCCCTGCCTTACCAGGACCTCACCATCATGGACGCCTGCCTCGAGGCCGGCGTGCACTACCTCGACACCGCCAACTACGAGCCGCCGGACACGGCGAAGTTCGAGTACAAGTGGCAGTGGGCCTACCAGGAGCGCTTCGAGAAGGCGGGCCTGATGGCGCTGCTCGGTTCGGGCTTCGACCCCGGCGCGACCAACGTCTTCACCGCCTACCTGGCCAAGCACTACTTCGACACCATCCAGACGCTCGACATCGTCGACGTCAACGGTGGCGACCACGGCTATCCGTTCGCGACCAACTTCAACCCGGAGATCAACATCCGTGAGGTGACCGCCGAGTGCCGCCACTGGGAGGGCGGTGCCTTCGTCACCACGCCGCCGATGTCGCTCAAGCAGCCCTTCACCTGCCCGGAGGAGGTCGGCACCTACAACATCTACCGCATGTACCACGAGGAGCTGGAGTCGCTGACGAAGCACTTCCCGACGCTCGAGCGCGCGCAGTTCTGGATGAGCTTCTCCGACAACTACCTCAAGCACCTCGAGGTGCTCGGCAACGTCGGCATGACCGGCATCGAGCCGGTGCTCTACGAGGGGCGGCCGATCGTGCCGATCCAGTTCCTCAAGGCGCTGCTGCCCGACCCGGCGAGCCTCGGCCCGCGCACCAAGGGCCGGACCTGCATCGGGGTGCTGGTGCATGGCACCAAGGACGGCGAGGCGCGTGACGTCTACCTGTACAACGTCTGCGACCACCAGGCGTGCTACCGCGAGGTGCGCTCGCAGGCGATCTCCTACACCACCGGCGTGCCGGCGATGATCGGCGCCAAGATGATGCTCGAGGGCAAGTGGATGCAGCCCGGGGTGTGGAACATGGAGCAGATGGACCCCGACCCGTTCATGGCCGACATGAACGTTCATGGACTGCCATGGAGCGTGATCGAGGCGCCCGGCTACGCCCTCGCGCACTGAGGCGACCCGGCGCCACGCGCCCGTGAACAGCCACACCTTCGCGGGCTTCGACCCGTCCCGGGTGCCGTCGCCGTGCTACGTGGTCGACGTCGCCGCGGTCGAGGCCAACCTGCGGCAGCTGCACGACGTGCAGCAGGCGAGCGGGGCGAAGGTGCTCGCCGCGCTCAAGGCCTTCGCCATGGCCGAGCTCGGCCCGCTGACCGCGCGTTACCTCTCGGGAACCTGTGCGAGCGGCCTGCACGAGGCGCGCCTCGGCCATGAGGCTTACGGTGGCGAGGTCCACGTCTTCGCCGCCGCCTACGCCGAGCCGGACCTGCGCGCGACTCTCGGCATCGCCGACCACGTGGTGTTCAACTCCTTCCCGCAGTGGCAGCGTTTCCGCGCAATCGCGCTCGCGGCGCAGGCCGAGCGGCCGCAGCTGCGCTTTGGCCTGCGCATCAACCCGGAGCACTCCGAGGGCACGGTCCCGATCTACGACCCGTGCGCGCCCGGCTCGCGGCTCGGTATCCCGCTGGCGCGGTTCGCCGGCGAGGACCTGGAGGGGATCTCCGGGCTGCACTTCCACACCCTGTGCGAGCAGGATTTCGCGCCGCTCGACCGCACGTTGGCGGTCGTGGAGCGCAACTTCGGCCACCTGTTCGGGCAACTCGAGTGGATCAATTTCGGCGGTGGCCACCACATCACCCGGCCGGACTACGACGTCGAGGGACTCGTCGCGCGCCTGCGTGCCTTCCGCGAGCGGCACGGACTGGCGGTCTACCTCGAGCCGGGCGAGGCGGTGGCGATCCGCACCGGGGTGCTGGTCGCCGAGGTGCTCGACGTCATGCGCACCGACCGCGACCAGGCGATCCTCGACACCTCGGCCACCTGCCACATGCCGGACACCCTGGAGATGCCGTACCGCGCGGAGATCTTCGGCGCCGGGGTGGCCGGGGCGAAGGCGCACACCTACCGGCTCGGCGGCACCACCTGCCTAGCCGGCGACGTCATCGGCGACTACAGCTTCGATGCCCCGCTGCGGGTCGGCCAGCGGCTGGTGTTCGACGACATGGCCCACTACACCATGGTCAAGACCACCACCTTCAATGGCACGCGACTGCCGGCGATCGCCCTGTGGGACTCGCGCGACGACGCGCTGCGCGTCGTGCGTAAGTTCGGCTACGCCGCGTTCCGCGACCGGCTCGGCTAGCTCGCCAGCGCCGTCGGCACCAGACTGCCGAAGCCGACCCGCTTGCGCGCGTTCGCGAGCGCGTCCCTGGCCCAGGCATCGACCCGTTTTGCCAGCGCGACGTGGCTGTCGAAGTCGGTGCTGCCGGCATCGGCGGCGTTGCGCAGGTCCGCGAGCTCGCTGAGTTCGTCGGCGTGAGCGTCCAGGGCCTCCTTGCGCAGCGCGTCGAGAACCGTGTCGAGCACGGTGATCAGGCAGCGGTCGGCCTCGTCGAGCTCGCCGCTCTGGGCGAAGGCGTAGCGGCTGTTGCCCTGGTAGAGGATCTCTGCCTCGGCCAGGGCGAGGTGGTCGACGCCGGCACCGGCGCACTCGCCGAGGCCGACGGTCTCCACGGCGAAGGCCACCTCGCTGCCGAGGTCGGCGGCGAGGGCCGCGACCTGTGACTCGTCGACCTCCACGAGATCCTCGAGCAGGCCATCGAAACGGCTGGCGTCCTGGCGCAGGCGCCAATCGCGGAACGCCTCGCCGTCGCGCGCCTCGGCCTCGAAGGCCGCGATGATGCGCCGCGACGCTTCGGACGCACGGTGGGCCGGGACGGTCGGCCCGTCCTCGGCGTACCCGCCGCCTGTGGTGCCGTCGCCGCCGAGCTGGATGACGTAGGAGGGGACCAGTCGGCCGTGGTGGCGCTTGGCGACGCCATAGAAGCCGAGGTCGCCGGTGTCGGATTGCGCGCAGCTGTTCTGGCAGCCGTTGACGCGGATGCGCAGGTCGCGGCCGCCCCCGTCGAGGGTCTCGGCCAGGGAGGGCGATCCGGTGATCGCCAGCGGGCAGTAGCGGGTGCCGGGGCAGGAGACCACGTTGTCGCCGGACACCGGCTCGACGAGCCCGATCGCGGAGAGGGCCTGGCGCACACGATTCAGCCGCACCTTGCGGATGTGGGGAAGCAGCAGGTTCTGGTCCTGGGTGACGCGAATCTCTTCGAGTCCCTCGGCACGCAGCAGGTCGGCCAGGCCGCGCAGCTGCACCGCCGTCAGCCGGCCCAGGCGCACCGCGATCGGCAGGGCGACGCGTCCCGGCTGGTGCTGGGCCATCACGCGGCGCACCACGCCGCCGTCGGCGGCTGGGGCTTCCGGATCGGCCTGGCGCCACTCGCCGCTCGGGGCGTCGGCTGGAACGTCGGGGCGCTTGGCCAGTTCGCCACGGTACATCTCGCGCAGCCGTGCGGCGCCGAAGCGCTCGACCAGGAACTTGATCCGTGCGCGCGAGCGCTTCTTGCGGTCGGAGTGCCGGTGGTGCAGCGCCAGCACCGCCTCGATGGCCGGCAGCAGCCGCTCCTCGGGCACGAACGGGTCGAGCTCCAGCGCGGCGAACGGCTTGGCACCGAGGCCGCCGAAGGCGAGCAGGCGGAAGCCGGGCCGGCCGTCGACACGGGTGGCGATCACGGCGAGGTCGTGGGTCATGCCCTGGGCGCAGTCGCTCTCGCAGCCGGCAAAGCTGATCTTGAACTTGCGCGGCAGCTGGCGGGTCAGCGGGTGGCCCAGGAAGTGCCGCGCGGTCGCCTCGATGTGAGGGCGGATGTCGGTATGCTCGCGCGGGCAGACGCCGGACAGCGGGCAGCCGGTGATGTTGCGCACCGTGTTCCCCGAAGCCTCGCGCGTGGTGATGCCCGACGCGGCCAGGTCGCGCAGCAACCGCGGGGTCGTGTCGAGGCGCACGTAGTGGAACTGGATGTCCTGGCGGGTGGTGAGATGGACCACGTCATGGTCGTTTTCGCTGTAGCGCTCGAGCGCGTCGGCCACGCCATCCAGCGCGGCCGGGTCGAGGCGCCCGCCGGGCAACTTGGTGCGCACCATGCAGAAGCCATCCTGGCGTTGGGCGTAGATGCCTTGCAACAGCCGGAGACCGGCGAAGCGGTCGTCGGGGATGCGACCGGCGAGGTAATCGGTGACGTCCCGCTCGTACTGGTCGAGCACCTGGGGGCTGAGCATGGTCCGGACTCCGTGGTTGTCGGGTTCGTTTGGGGCGGTCGGTTCGCGGAGTTACGCCGGGTCGGCCGCGTGGCCGGTCTCGAGCGCCCGGGCCAGTGCCGTCAGGCCAGGTTTCTCCGAGCGCAGCGCCTCGCGCACGAACTTCAGGTAGACGGTGTAGACCCGTGTCTGGCCGTTCTCCTCGACCAGGAAGAACGGCGCCGTCG